>JAWWOY010000094.1:0-8796 GCA_033851195.1 Kribbellaceae bacterium
CCCTAACAGCCGCACCACCTGCCGCCGGGTCGGATCAGCCAGCACCTCGAAGAACCGATCCACCTCGTCGTCCACCATGCCGCAATAGTTACATCAACGGTTAACTATTGGCAATACCTTGAAGCACACACCACTGGATGAATGATTCCAAGGGGTCAGCGGTCCGGGGTCGGCAACTTCGTGGTCAGGATGTTGAGGGGTGGGCGGCGTACCGGTGTGAGTGGGTAACGGTGGGGGTGCGGCCGGCAACGCACCGCATCATCGGAATCGATAGGTCATGTCGATTCCGATATACAGATTCCGAGCTCGGCCCTCGCCCCGCATCCGTACCGCACCCGTCGTGCTACCGACTCGTTATCCACCAGCAGAGCCGCCGTTATCCACAGATGTTGCGCCCTCGCCTTCCGCGCGCTGCGGCAAGCCGTGAGGTCTACGCCGACATCCCGTCTCGACACGCCGGGCGCCGTCGCACATCCCGCTCCGACACGCCGGAATCCGCCCCGGTCGTACCGGCGTGTTCAGGCGGGAAGTCGTGGAAATACGGCGTGTTGGAGCGGGATGTGCGACGGCTCCCGGGGTGTTGGAGCGGGAACTTGCAGCATCGTGGCGCCGGTGACCTGTCGGAGCGGCGCCTGCTGATCAACGACTTGCCGGGGCCCTGGATCTCGGTCAGGGTGACCTCGAACTCGCGGCCGAAGTAGTTCTTCTCGGCGATCACGATCTACCCGACCCGCCACACCGCCCGACCCCTCGGAATCATTCACCTAGGCGTAGGAGGCCAGGACGTTGCTGACGCTGGCAATGAGTTGTGATGCGACCGGGCGGGCGCGACAGCGCACGATGAGCCTGCGGCGCCCTCCCGTGGTGAGCGGGCGTTTCGGTGAGTCATGCGGCCCGGACGTCTTCGGCCGGCGCGGCGGGCTCAGGGTCGGGCATGTGTGTCCGTTTGGGCAGCAGGAGCGGGGTAGCGAGCAGGAGGACGCCGGAGATGGTGATCGCGGCGAGCTGCCAAGGTGACTCGACGCGCCGTTGCCGACAACGTCAAGGCCGGCAACACCGGTGGGAGGCTGGCGTCACTTCAGCCACGAGCGCACCCACGCGCGCGGCGACGGCACCATCAACACCCGTCTCATCCCCGGAGCGGTGAGCGGGTGCGGCATCGCCCGGCGGGGCTGGTCCTACCATGTTGTGGTCGGCGACACACTCCCGCCGCGCTGCCTGGACTTTGCCCGTGCCGAGCACGCCACCCGGCTCCTCCCGGGCGATGGCCGTCGCAGCCGGCCGGCCCAGTTGCCGACCGACCGGGCACCGGCGCTACCGCCACCCGCCTGACGGGAAGGGCGACCTTGACGTGCATACATCGCCATCCACGAAGCCCGCCGCGACCCGACGACCGCTGCATGCACTGTGGGCGGGGGTGTCCCCACGGCGCGGGCTCGCCGGGGCGCTGACCGGGCTGGTCATTCTTCCCCTGCTGACAGTCGTTTTGGCCCAGCTCCACGACATCGTGAACCTGCCCAGCGAGACGATGCTCTACCTGCTCGCCGTCGTGGTCGTGGCGCTAGTCGGTGGGCTGGTCCCGGCACTGACCGCCGCGGTCGCGGCCGCGGTGCTGCTGGATCACTACTTCATCCCGCCGCTCAACGACTTCGCCGTCGCCGGCCCCGAGAATGTGGTGACCCTGGTCGCGTTCGTCCTCGTCGCCGGCGCGGCCAGCTCGGTGGTCGGCCTGGCCGCGCGCCGCCGTGAGGCCGAAGCCGTCGCGACCGCGAACGCCGAGAGCCGCGAGGAACTGCGTGTGCTCGCCGAGGAACAGGCCGCCCTCCGCCGCGTCGCCACGCTGGTCGCACGCGGGATGCCATCGGCCGAGGTCTTCGCGGCCGTCGCGCACGAGGTCGGCAGCGTCCTCAATGCCGACGGCACGGTCATCGTCCGTCTCGATCCCGACGGCGCGACGACCGTCCTTGCCCGCGTCGGCGACAGCCCCGAGCTGGCGGTAGGGAGCCGCTGGAAGCCTGAGCCGCCCTGGGCCACGGCGGCGGTCCTGCGCACCGGCCGCTCGGCCCGCAACGACGACTACAGCCAAGCCTCCGGCCCGCCGGGTGACACCATCCGCCGGATAGGGATCCAGTCGACGGTCGCGGCACCGATCGTCGTCGAAGGGCGGCTGTGGGGCGCGATCGCCACCGGGACGTCGCGCGGGCGTTTCCCGGCCGACGCCGAGCAGCGCATAGCGGACTTCACCGAACTCGTCGGCACCGCGATCGCGAACGCCGACAGCCGCGCCCAGCTCACCGCCTCCCGCGCCCGGATCATCGCGGCCACCGACGACGCCCGCCGCCGCATCGAACGCGACCTGCACGACGGCACCCAGCAGCGACTCGTCGCGCTCGGTTTCGAGCTGCGCCTGGCCCAGGCCACCGTCCCCGCGGAGCTGCGCGACCTGCAGACCCAGATCGGCCGGGTCGCCGACGAGCTCATCGAGGTGATCGAGGAGCTTCGCGAGATGGCGCGCGGCATCCACCCCGCGGTCCTGTCCGAGGGCGGGCTCGGCCCCGCCCTGCGTATGCTCGGCCGCCGCGCCGCGCTCCCGGTGGAACTCGATATCTCGGCCGAAACCCGCCCCGCGGATCAGGTCGAGGTGGCGGCCTACTACGTCGTGTCCGAGGCGCTCACCAACATCACCAAACACGCCCACGCCTCATCCGCGCACGTCACCGTCGAACAGCGCGGCACCCTGCTGCACCTCGCGATCCACGACGACGGCATCGGCGGCGCTGATCCCGCGGGAGGTTCGGGACTGATCGGGCTGCGTGACCGGGTGCAGGCCCTGGGCGGCTCGATCGAGGTCAACAGCCGCCCCGGCGAAGGGACGGCGATCCTCGTCGAGCTTCCGCTGCAGCCCGACTGACCGTCGACCCGACCTGCGATGCCAGGCGCGATGCCGTGAAGCGCGGCCAGCCTCTGGGGCGTACCCGGCACGGCTGACCAGCGCCTGTCCTGCCTCACTCACTCCACGGGAACGTGATCTCCTACCCTCCGACGCAGCAGGTGAACGGCCGGTGACGGCCCCTGGCACTAAGTAGTCGACAACTGTCAGCCGGTGTTCATCCGTCAGCCACCCATCCCGCGTGCCCAGCCGTGAGGCTCTCTGTGTCCGCGGATTGCCTCGCCCCAAGGCCAGGTCCGCCCGATCAAGACAGGAACGAAAGGCATCCGTGAGAACTTCGCACTTCATCAAGGTCGGTCTCGCCGGCACGTTGGTCGCTGGCGTCACGATGGGTATGTCGAGCGCCGCCGTCCAGGCTGACGACGGCTTCCACGTCGTCGGGGTCCCGACAGCGAACCCCAGGTTCGGCATCCAGAACAACGTCCTGACCCCTTCGGCGACCCAGACCTCCGTCGCTTGGGGCAATCTGCCGCTGACCAACCCCGACACGGCCAATGGCGTCACCCACTACGGCTACAACACGCTCGATGGGGCCCCGCTCACCCAGACCAAGAACGAGGCCCACAAGACCGAGCCGGACAAGAACGTCTACCTCACGTTCGGCGGCAAGCACTACCTGTACCAGGGTCACGAGATCGGTCCCCGCGGCTACGTCACGCGGATCAACCTCGACGAGACCGACGCGGCCAAGCGGGTCACCCTGATCGCCGACGTCGATCCCCAGGGCAACGCGTTCCCCACGATCGACGGCATTACCTGGGACCCCTTCACAAAGCAGCTTCTCCTGACCGCCGAGTCCGGCTCGCCCAAGGGTGGCGTGTTCGGTGTCTCGCTCGACGGGAACGGTGACGCTATCGACGGTAAGGCTGTCCGCCTGAACGCCCTGGGTTCCGGAGGTTACGAGGGTGTTCAAAACGACAGCTTCGGCAACGTCTGGCTTGTCGAGGACATCGGAGGCGCGGCGGCCAGCGGCGGAAAGGTGCCGAACAGCTACGTCTACCGCTTCGTCCCGGCCGACAAGACCGACTTGGCCAAGGGCGGCTCCCTGCAGGCGCTCCAGATCAAGCGCCCGGACGGCAGCCCGGCGACGGCCGCCCAGCTCCAGGCGAACCCGTCCGACTCCTTCATCGCAAGCCTGCACACCTACGGGACGTCGTTCGACACCCGTTGGGTGACCATCCACACCGGCACGACGGAGGCGTTCGACGCCACCGGTGCCGCCAAGTCCGCCGGAGCGACACCGCTCAAGCGACCCGAGAACGGCGTCTTCCGCCCGGGCACCGATTTCCGCGAGTTCTACTTCACCGAGACCGGTGACACCACCACCGGCAGCGCCCTCCCCGGCGCCTACGGCGGCGTGTTCCGCCTCTCGCAGGCCTCGGCCAAGGCCGACACCGGCAAGATCTCAGTCGCCGCGGTCGGCGACAAGCAGCACACCGGCTTCGACAACATCCAGTTCGCCACGGACCGCGCCCTCCTGGTCGTCGAGGATGCCGGTGACAGCCTGCACGCCCAGCGCAACGCTCTGGACTCCGGCTACCTCTACGAACTCGGCAACCAAAAGGGCAACGCGCCCACGCCGGTCCGGTGGCTCGCCGAGGGTCGTGACGCCTCCGCTACCTTCGACTCGATGAGCGGCCCCTCGTACAACGACGGCGACAACGAGATCACCGGCATCCACGTATCCGACGGGGACCCCACGACCGCCGGGGTCCTCGGAGCCAAGATCCCCCACCCCGTCAGCTCGAACTGGCGGACCTTCTGGACCCAGCAGCACGGTGACAACATCACGTGGGAGGTCAACTGGACGGGCGCCCCGCAGCACTGACACTAGTCAGCGGTCAACACGTGTGGTGCTTGTCGCGAGGCTGGCACCACACGTGTTTCCCGTCCGCTGCGAGTAGCCGGCCTGCACGGCGATGTCACGAATCCGTACGGGCGTCCCACGAGTCACTCCCCATCAGGAAGACCAACCGGATTGACGGGGTTTTGACGGATTTCGGGTGTGGCGGACCGGTCAACCAGCCACCAGGCTAGTGGTGTGTCTGGACCAAAGGAAGGAGTCCACCATGGCCGCCACCCCCGAGAAGACGAAGAACGAGCAGGCCGGCGTCTGGCTTGATCCGGAGGACTGCCGGTTGGAGGACCTGCTGACCGTTCTCGCTGAGAAGACGGATCCGGCCGACTATCCGTACGCCGATGACTTCAAGCTGCAGGTTCCGCTGTACGACGCCGCCCGGCTGCGTGCGGCAGAGCCCAGGGCCGTGCAGGCAGAGTTGGCCCATGCCCTCAGCGAGGGTCCCGGCATCGTCGTACTGAAGGGGGCCTTTGACGAGGGGGTGGTAGACGCCGCCACCGAGGAGTTCAACCGGATGATCGCCGATCAGCACGCGGCCGGGACTGCCGGCGGGGATCACTTCGCCAAGCCGGGTGCGAACGACCGGGTATGGAACGCGCTGGAGAAACTCGCGATCCGTGCGCCGGAGGTATTCGCGGGCTACTACGCGAACGATCTGCTCGCTCTGACCGCGAAGGCCTGGCTCGGACCGTCGTACCAGGTGACTTCGCAGGTGAACGTTGTGAATCCGGGAGGTGAAGGTCAGACCGTACATCGCGACTATCACCTCGGGTTCCAGTCGAACGAGGTCGCTGCTCAATACCCTGCTCACGTGCATCGACTGTCGAGCGTGCTCACGCTTCAGGGCGCGGTCGCGCACTGTGACATGCCGGTGGAGAGTGGGCCGACTCTCTACCTGCCGCACTCGCACAAATATCCGCTGGGATACCTCGCCTGGCGACGGCCGGAGTTCGGCGAACACTTCGTTGCCAATCACGTGCAGTTACCGCTGAGCAAGGCAGACGCGGTGTTCTTCAACCCGGCGTTGTTCCACGCTGCCGGGAGCAACCACTCGG
The DNA here is from genome assembly GCA_033851195.1 of Kribbellaceae bacterium. GTDB lineage: Bacteria > Actinomycetota > Actinomycetes > Propionibacteriales > Kribbellaceae > Kribbella. The sequence goes on from JAWWOY010000094.1 coordinate 5,864, forward strand.
CGGGCATCAAGCGGATGGCTAACCTGCTGCAGATCTCGTCGGCCTTCGGGCGGGCGATGGAGAGCGTGGACCGGGTCCGGATGGCGGTCAGTCTCTATCCGGTGCTGCGCCGGTTGAGGCAGGATGGCGCCCTCGATCTGGACCACGTGATCGCCGCAAGCGTCGAAGGATACGCTTTCCCGACCAACCTGGACCGGGACCAGCCGATCGGCGGTCTCGCTCCGCAGACCCAGGCCGACCTGGTCCGGCAGGCCCTCGACGAGGACTGGCCGGCTGACCGCGTACAGCAAGCGCTCGACGAACACGCCGTACGCCGCCGTACGAATGGCATCTGAGCAAGGGAGAACACCGGATGGAACCACTTCGCATCGGCATCCTCGGCGCCGCCCGTATCGCCGGCAAGGCGATCGCCGAACCGGCCCGGATCACCGGGGCCCGGCTGGTCGCCGTCGCCGCCCGGGATCGGAGCCGGGCCGAGGCCTTCGCCGCCGAGCATGGCGTCGAGCGGGTGCTGAGCTCGTACGAGGACGTTCTCAACGATCCTGAGGTCGAGGCGATCTACAACCCGCTGGCGAACGGCCTGCACGGACCGTGGAACCTGGCCGCCATCGCCGCGGGCAAGCATGTGCTGACCGAGAAGCCGTCAGCGAGCAACGCAACCGAGGCGGCGCAGGTCCGGGACGCCGCCAAGGAACATGGCGTGGTGCTGATGGAGGGCTTCCACTACGTGTTCCATCCGGTGACGCGGCGACTGCACGAATTGCTCGCCAAGGGTGAGCTGGGCGAGCTGCGGCATGTCGAGACGACGATGGTAATGCCGCCGCCGGACGACGGGGACCCACGCTGGTCGCTGGCGCTCGCCGGTGGAGCGGTGATGGACGTCGGCTGCTATGCCCTGCATGCGCAGCGGATGGTCGCGCCCTGGGCGGGCGGTCTGCCCAAGCTGGTCGCCGCCCGGGCGGGCGAGCGCAAGCGGATCCCGGGCGTCGATGAGTGGCTGAACGCTGACCTGGAGTTCCCCAACGGCGCGACCGGCACCGTGCGGACCAGCATGGCTGCCGAAGAACTCGACTTCAGTTGTCGCATCGTCGGCACCCGTGGCGAGGCCTTTGCGCCGAACTTCGTGCTCCCCCATCAGGACGATCGCGTCACAGTCACCACCAAAGAGGACACCTGGGTCGAGCACCTCGGCCGCAAGACGTCGTACACGTATCAGCTCGAGGCCTTCACCGCCCACCTGCGCAACGGTGCCCCGCTGCCGATCGACGCCGACGACGCCGTCGACACGATGGAACTGATCGACGCCAGCTACCGCGCCGCCGGCCTGCAGCCCCGCCCGATCACCCAGCTCCCCGCCGGTACGCCGACCACCTGACACGCCGGACTGGCTGGCGGTTAGCCCTCGGGAAACTTCTGAGATTCGTTTAGCGCTTCCGAGATGAGATGTCGGAAGCGCTATACGAATTTCGAGTCGACCTTGCCTGCCGGTGCGAGGCGGGTGCCGTCCCGGGCCGATTCGGGCTCAGTCGTGGGTGGGGAAGCCCAGGTTGAGGCCGCCGTGGGACGGGTCGAGCCAGCGGGCCGTGACCACCTTGCCCTTCGTGAAGAAGTGCACGCCCTCGGTGCCGTGGGCGTGGGTGTCACCGTAGAGGGAGTTCTTCCAGCCGCCGAAGGAGTAGTACGCCATCGGCACCGGGATCGGGACGTTGACGCCGACCATGCCGACCTCGACCTCCGTCTGGTACCGCCGGGCCGCTCCGCCGTCGTTCGTGAAGATGGCCGTGCCGTTGCCGTACGGGTTCGAGTTCACCAGGTCCAGCGCCGCGTCGTACGACGGGACGCGGACGACGGAAAGCACCGGGCCGAAGATCTCGTCGGTGTAGATCGACATGTCCGGGGTGACCTTGTCGAACAGGGTCGGGCCGAGCCAGAAGCCGTCCTCGGCACCGTCGAACGATCCTTCCCGGCCGTCCACGGCGAGGTCGGCGCCGGCCTCGACCCCGGCGTCGACGTACCCGACGACCTTGTCGCGGTGGGCGGCGGTGACGAGCGGGCCCATGTCGCAGCCGCGGGTGCCGTCGCCGGTCCGCAGCGTGGCCATCCGCTCGCGGATCTTCGAGATCAGGTCGTCCGCGACCGGTTCGACCGCGATCAGGGCGGAGATCGCCATGCAGCGCTCCCCTGCCGAGCCGAAGCCGGCGTTCACGGCGGCGTCGGCGGCCAGGTCGAGGTCGGCGTCAGGCAGTACGACCATGTGGTTCTTGGCGCCGCCGAGCGCCTGGACGCGCTTGCCGTTGGAGGTGCCCTTCTCGTAGACGTAGCGCGCGATCGGAGTGGAGCCGACGAACGACACGGCCTTCACGTCCGGGTGCTCCAGCAGTCGGTCGACCGCTTCCTTGTCGCCGTGGACGACGTTCATCACGCCGTCGGGCAGGCCTGCCTCCTTCCACAGCGCGGCTACCGCGTTCACGGCGGAGGGGTCCTTCTCGGACGGCTTGAGCACCACACTGTTGCCGCAAGCAACAGCGATCGGGGCGAACCAGAGCGGCACCATCGCGGGGAAGTTGAACGGCGAGATCACCGCGACCACACCGAGTGACTGGCGGATCGAGTACACGTCGACGTTGGTCGACACGTTCTCGCTGAAACCGCCCTTGAGCAGGTGCGGGATGCCGCAGGCGAACTCGACCACCTCGAGGCCGCGGGTAACCTCCCCGAGCGCGTCCGACAGCACCTTGCCGTGCTCGGCCGTGATCAGTGCGGCGATCTCCTCCTTGCGCTCGTTCAGCAGCTGGCGGAAGGCGAACAGCACCTGCGCCCGCTTGGTCAGCGAGATCTTGCCCCAGGCCCGGGACGCGTCGTGGGCGACCTTGACCACCTCGTCGACGGTCGCGGCCGAGGCCAGGTCCAGCTCGCCGGTGACCTCACCGGTG
>JAWWOY010000168.1:0-4190 GCA_033851195.1 Kribbellaceae bacterium
TCTGGACACCGGCCTCGGATAGACTGCGACGCCCCGCCGGACCAAGCGGGTCAGGGCGCATAGCTCAGCGGTAGAGCGCTTCCCTTACAAGGAAGATGTCGGGGGTTCGATCCCCTCTGCGCCCACAGATTAAGCCGCCCGATTTTCTTAACAGTCGGCTGTCGGAACTGCCTCGGCCAGGTCACATCTCGGCTGGTAGGGTTCACGCTCGTCGGAAAGACGATGACGCACCGGGACCACCCGGACACGACTTCGGACGTACGGCGCAACGGGGCCTGTTCTGTCGTGAGAGTGAGACGGGTATGCCCAATGCCGTCCCGTCCAGTTGGGGAGGCACGTGTCCGTGGGTCGCCGACTGGGGCGCGTCTCTGCCTCGGGGTGGATGCGATGAGGAGCGTTGTGGATCGCCCGGCGATCAGTACTGGTCCGGCCCTGATGATTCCCGCCGGTTACCCTCGCGACCTGCCCAGCGCGCTGCTGCGTGCCGCGCGGGACTTCGCCGGTGCGGGTGTGGTCGAGGTCGGCCCGGACGGCCGTGCCACCCGCCTGGACTTCCCGATCCTGCTCGAGCTGGCCGCCCGGATCCTGGCTGGCTTGCGCGCGAACGGCGTACGGGCTGGTGACCCGGCCGTGGTGCACTGCACCGAGCCGGTGGGCTTCCTGGCTTCGTTCTGGGCCTGCACACTGGGTGGCATCCGGCCGCTCCTGATGGCTCCGTCGGCCGCAGGGGACACCACTGAGGAGGGCCGGGAGCGGCTCCGCAAGGTGACCGAGCTGCTCGGCTGGTCGGTCCTGATCGGCCGGCCTTCGGACCTGCCGTCCGACCTCGGCCTGCCGGTGCTCGACCCGGACGCGTTGGCCGGGCACGAGCCCGCCACTGAGTTCCACCGGCCCGCGGCGGACGATGTCGCCGTACTGATGATGTCCTCGGGCACCACCGGGACGCCGAAGCTGATCCAGCTGACCCACCGCGGGCTGGTCGAGTTCGCCGCCGGTACGCCGGCGATGCTGCCGATCAGGCCCGGGCAGACCACCCTGAACTGGCTACCGTTGGACCACAGCGGCGCCTTCCTGCTCTACCACCTGCTGCCGGTTTTCACAGGCTGCACGAACATCCACGTCGCCACCGACTGGGTGCTGACGGATCCGCTGCGCTGGCTCGACCTGATGGACCAGCACCGGGTGAACCATTCCTGGGCGCCGAACTTCGGCTACCGGCTGGTGACGGCGGCGATCGCGGACGAGCCGGACCGGCACTGGGATCTGGCCGCGCTGCGGAGCCTGGTCAGCGGTGGGGAGCAGATCACCGTGCCGGTGATGAGCGAGTTCCTCCGGATCACCAACCGGTTCGGCGTCGTGCCCGAGACCTTTGTGGCGGCGTGGGGGATGACCGAGACCGTCACCGGCATCACCTTCGCCCGGCCCGGCCTGACCCCGAACGTGCACCGGGTCCGCATCCCTCCGACAGGCGTTGTCGAGTGGGTGGACCAGCGCAGCACCGGCAAGGTCGTGGTGGCCAGGCCAGGCAAGAACCGAGCCGATGCTCCGGATGTGCTCAGCCTCGTGTCGGTCGGAGCGCCCGCGCCGGGTACGACGGTCCGCATCGTCGGTGCCAACGGCGCCGTACTGCCCGAGGGCCGGATCGGTCAGCTTCAGATCGCCTCGGCCCGGGTGACGCCGGGCTACCTCGGCAACCCGGACGCCGATCGCGCCGCCTTCCCCGCCGGCAACTGGCCGGCGCGAAAGTGGCTGGCGACTGGCGACCAGGCATTCATCACCGGCGGCCAGGTGGTTATCACCGGCCGCGACAGCGATCGCATCATCCTGAACGGGCAGAACTACTACGCCCACGACGTCGAAGCCGTGGCAGCCACCGCAGAGGGTGCTCAGCCCGGCCTGGTGGCGGCCTGCGGCGTCGCGGACCCAACTGCCGGTACCGAGCGCCTAGTGGTGTTCTACGCGCTCGCGGCGGATCCGCAGGAAGGCGTCGCCGAGGCGATCCGCACGGTTCTGTTCGACCGGCTGCGGTTGACGGCACAGGTGGTCGGCGTCGCGCGAAGGCACTTCCCGACGACGCCGGGCGGCAAGATCCTCCGTTCGCTCGTGAAGCAACGTTGGCTCGACGGCGTCCTCGACACCGAAGCCGACGCCGCCCACACCCGGTACGGCGAGCAGTTGCGCGGCGGTGGTCCCCGGTACGGCGAGCCCGTGCGTGCAGGTGGTTCCCCGGATGGAGATCCGACGGTGGGAAGCGACCTCCCGGACGGCGCGATGGCGCGCGGAGACGGGTCCTCCTATGAAGACGCAGGGGAAGAGACGACCGAACTGCCGGTCGTCCGCCTCGCCTCGCGTAAGACGACGAAGACTGCCATCCCCGTGCCGCCGGATCGCCCGATCCTGGGCGCGAGACGTCCGCCAGAACCGGTCGAGCTGGAACCGGACGAGTTCGAGCCGGACGAAGATGCCGCGTCGGTTCCAGGGGCCTCGAAGCCGGACGCGGAGGAGGCAACTCCGGCCGCTGGGCAAGCGTCCTCGGCCCTCGCCGAGTCAACCGATCCCCAGGTTCTCGAAGCCGAGGTTCCCGAAGCCGAGTCGATCGAGTCCGCGCTGGCCGAGTCAGAGCAGACGGAGTCAAGGCAGACCGGTCTGGAACCGGCCGAACCCGAGCCAGTTGAGGTAGCGCCGACCGGGCCAGAACAGCCTGCGGTGAGGGCGGCCGGGCCAGAACAGGGCGGGCCGGGACAGCTTGGATTGAAGGCGGCGGGCGCAGAGCCAGCCAGGGATGTGCCGATCGGCCCAGAGCAGGCCGGGCAGGAGACGGCTGAGCCAGAGCCAGTTCAGGTGGAGCCCACTGCGCCAGGATCGACAGAGCCGGCGACAGCCGAGCCAAAGCCGACCGAGCCAGACTCTGCGACGTCCGAGCTGGAGCCGACCGAGCCAGATTCGACTGAGCCAGATTCGAGTGAGCCGGATTCGAGTGAGCCGCAGTTAGTCCCGTCGAAGTCTGTCGCGCTTGAGACTTCCGAGCCGCAAGAGAGCGGCGTCGAGTCGGGACCTAATGAGTCGGTATCGGCCGAGGCAGAGCCGCAGGAGCTGGCGGAACCAGGGCTAGCCGAATCGCAGCCGCGCAAGGCAGATCCGGGCGGTGAGCTGGCGTCAGGCGACGAAATGGTCGTTGCAGACGAGGAGGCAGCCGGTTCGGACCAGGAAGCGGCGGCCGAACCCGACGCTGGCTCGTCCGAAGCAGCGCCGGCGGCCAATCCGGTGGTCCCTGAGTCGACGACGATCCTCGAAGCCGAAGCCGAAGCCGAAGCCGAAGCCGAAGCCGAAGCCGAAGCCGAAGCCGAAGCCGAGCCCGAAGCCGTCACTGAGGCCAACGCCAACGACGCCGACGCTGTGGTCGAGGTCAAACCCGAGCCCGAAGCCGTCACTGAGGCTAACGCCAACGACGCCGACGCTGTGGTCGAGGTCAAACCCGAGGTCGAGGGTGCGCCGGAGGTAGTTGCAGGCGGGGCGACGTCGGAGATCGGCCCGGTGTCGGGGTCTGGGAAGATCGCCGCGGGCACTGCCGAGGCTGCGGCATCGCTGGACGTGAGCGCGGTAGCCGCGGCGGCTGGTCTCCGGGCCGACGTTGAGCGTGAGGTCGAATCCCGAGCCGACGCCGGAGCGAAAGCCGATGCTGAGGTCGACGCCAACGATGCTGAGGTCGAGGGCGCGCTGGAGGTAGTCGCAGGCGAGGCGACTGCGGAGATCGGTTCAGCGCCGGGGTCTGGGAAGACCGCTGCGGACACTGCCGAGGCTGTGGCATCCCATGACCTGAGCGCGGTAGCCGCGGCCGCCGCCCTTCAGGCCGAGCTCGCACCCGAGGTCGAAGCGCAAGCCGACGCCGGAGCCGAAGCCGACGCTGAGGTCGACGCCAACGATGCTGAGGTCGAGGCGGAGGGTGCACCGGAGGTAGTTGCAGGCGGGGCGACTGCGGAGATCGGCCCGGTGTCGGGGTCTGGGAAGACCGCTGCCGGCACGACCGAGGCTGCGGCATCCCGTGACCTGAGTGTGGTAGCCGTGACCGCCGGCCTGCTGGCCGACGCCGAGGCCGGGGTCGACGCCGAGACCGACGCTCAACTTGAACCCGATGCTCAACTTGATCCCAACGCTGGGCCTGAACGGTCTGTCGAGACGCCCGGATCCGG
>JAWWOY010000177.1:0-27583 GCA_033851195.1 Kribbellaceae bacterium
GATGCCTCGGAGTTGGCGGCGCGTGGTGACGTAGGCCTCGTTGTCCATTGCCCCCAGCCTAGACATCCCTTCGTAGCAACCTCACACCATCGTCGAAGCGCACCGGCAGTCGGTGCGCGGATGGTGGGGCCATGACCTCGTCAACACGCGTGTCCCGTTGCGGCGCAGCGACCCTCGCAGGTCTGGCGGCATTGTCGCTTGCAGCCTGCGGCTCGTCGGGCACGTCATCGACGGCCTCGAGCAACTCAAGCAAGCCGGCGACGAGTTCGTCACCGTCGGCGATCTCGTCGGGCCAGGCACCGGCGGCGGAGGGCAAGGATCGCACCTCCGGCATTGTCGGCGCGGTGTCGGGCGCCACGATCACGTTGACCGGCCCCGATGGACCGGCCACCGTCGACGTCACGCCCACGACCCGGGTCATGCAGCTCACCACTGCTCAACTGACCGACGTGACGGCAGGTGACTGCCTCGTCGCCCGTCCCACGAAGGACAGCGCCGGATCCCCCTCCGTGACCGCAGCGGCGGTGCTCTTCGGCGCCGCCGACCACGGACAGTGCGTACCGCCTGGTACACACGGCGGACGCGCGACGATGGGCACCGTGGCCTCGGTCGGCGGCAATACGATCACGCTCACCACCGCGAACAACGAGCAAGCCACGGTGACGGTGACGCCAGACACGCGCTATGCCAAACGCAGCACCGCCGATCCGTCCGTGATCACCGCCGGTCAGTGCCTCATGGCGCAGGGCGCCAAGGCGAACGACGGCAGCCTGCAGGCCACGTCCGTGAACGTGCGGCCGTCGAACAGCGGCCCGTGTGCCGGCAGGCACCAAGGGGGTTAGACGGTGAAGCCGAGCGCCCTGAGCTGCTCGCGGCCGTCCTCGGTGATCTTGTCCGGGCCCCACGGCGGGTTCCACACCCAGTTAATCTTGATTTCGTTGACCAGACCTGCGCCGACCAGAGCAGTGCGGGACTGGTCTTCGATGACGTCGGTCAAGGGACAGGCGGCCGAGGTGAGCGTCATGTCGATCAACGCCACCTTCGAGCCTGCCTCGCCCTCCTCGATGTTCAGTCCGTAGACCAACCCGAGGTCGACGACGTTGATCCCCAGCTCGGGGTCGACCACGTCACGCATGGCCTCCTCGAGATCGGCCAAGACTTCGTCCGAAACCGTTTCGCTCATGGTCGTTCCTCCACATCGTCGCCGGCCTCCGCCAGCGCTTGGTCCAATGGCCTGGCCTCCGCCAATGCTTCATCCAATGGCCTGGCCTCCGCCAGTGCGGCCTTGAATGCCATCCAGCCCAACAACGCACACTTCACCCGAGCCGGGTACTTGGCAACACCTGCGAAGGCAATACCGTCGCCGATGACGTCCTCGTCCCCTTCGACGTTCCCGCGCGACGAGATCATCTCGGTGAACGCCGCGACGGTCTTGAGCGCAGCACCCACGCTCTGGCCGATCACCTGATCGGTGAGCACCGACGTCGCCGCCTGGCTGATCGAGCAGCCCTGCCCGTCGTATGAGATGTCGGTGACCGTCTCGCCGTCCTCGGACAACGCGACGCGCAGCGTCACCTCGTCCCCGCAGGTCGGGTTGACGTGATGGACCTCCGCGCCGAACGGCTCCCGCAATCCGCGGTGATGCGGGTGCTTGTAGTGATCGAGGATCACTTCCTGGTACATCTGCTCGAGTCTCACCGGAAGAACTCCACGGCCCGCTTGACGCCCGCGACCAGACGGTCCACCTCGTCGAGCGTGTTGTAGACGCCGAAGGAAGCCCGCGCGGTGGCGGCGATGCCGAACCGCCGGTGCAGGGGCCACGCGCAGTGGTGCCCGACGCGGACCGCGATGCCCTCGTCGTCGAGCACCTGTCCGACGTCGTGCGCGTGAACGCCGTCGACCACGAAGCTGACCGGCGACCCGCGACCCTCCATCGAGAGCGGGCCGATGAGGCGGACCGCGTCGATCTCCGAGAGTCGCTCCAGTGCGGCGGCCACCAGTTCGTGCTCGTGCGCCTCGACCGCGTCCATCCCGATGTCCCGCAGATAGCGTGCGGCGGCGGCCAACCCGACGACCTGTGACGTCATCGGCGTACCCGCCTCGAACCGTTGCGGTGCGGGCGCGTAGGTGGTCGCCTCCATCGTCACGGTCTCGATCATCGATCCGCCGGTGATGAACGGGGGCATGGCGTTCAGCAGTTCGCGGCGCCCGTAGAGCACGCCGATCCCCGTCGGGCCCAACATCTTGTGCCCAGAGAACGCGGCGTAGTCGACGTCGAGTGCGTGGAAGTCGACGGGCTGATGGGGTACCGATTGGCATGCGTCGAGCATTGTCAGCGCGCCGACCGCCTTGGCGCGGGCGACCAACTCGGGGACCGGGGCGATGGCACCGGTGACGTTCGAATGATGGCTGAACGCAACGACTTTGACCCGCTCGTCGAGTTCCAGCGAGTCGAGGTCGATGCGACCGTCCTCGGTGACGCCATACCAGCGCAGGGTGGCTCCCGTGCGGCGCGCCAGCTCCTGCCAAGGGATCAGGTTGGCGTGGTGTTCTAGCTCGGTGGTGACGATGACGTCGCCAGGTCCGACGGCGCGCTCGAACCGGTCGTCGCCGAGCACGTAGGACACCAAATTGATCGACTCGGTGGCATTCTTGGTGAAGACCAGCTCGTCGGTATCGGCGCCGACGAACGCCGCGATGTCCTCGCGACCGTGCTCGTAGGCGTCGGTCGACTCCTCCATTAGCTGGTGCGCACCGCGATGCACCGACCCGTTCGAGGTCGTCAGGAACTCGCGTTCAGCGTCGAGCACCTGCAAAGGCTTCTGTGACGTTGCACCGGAATCCAGATACGCCAACTGGTTCCCGCCGCGCATCTGCCGACCCAGGATCGGGAAGTCCGCCCGGATGCGAACCAGATCGAGCGTCTTGGACGCCGCCGTCATGTCAGGCCTCGACCGCCTGGGTGAAGCGCTCGTACCCGTTCGCCTCCAACTCGTCCGCGAGTTCCGGTCCGCCGGACTGGATGATGCGGCCTCCGAAGAACACGTGCACGAACTGCGGCTGGATGTAGCGCAGGATCCGCGTGTAGTGGGTGATCAGCAGTACGCCACCGTTCTCGGCCTCGGCGTAGCGGTTCACGCCCTCGCTGACCACGCGCAGCGCGTCGACGTCCAGGCCGGAGTCGGTCTCATCCAGGATCGCGATTTTCGGCTTCAGCAAGCCCAACTGCAGGATCTCGTGGCGCTTCTTCTCGCCGCCCGAGAAGCCCTCGTTGACGCTGCGCTCGGAGAACGCCGGGTCGATGTCGAGATCGCTCATCGCGGTCTTGACCTCCTTGACCCAGTGGCGCAGCTTCGGCGCCTCACCCCGGACTGCGGTGGCGGCCGTGCGCAGGAAGTTCGACATCGAGACGCCGGGCACCTCGATCGGGTATTGCATCGCCAGGAACAGCCCGGCGCGGGCGCGCTCGTCGACGCTCATCGCGAGCACGTCCTGGCCGTCGAGCGTGATCGAGCCAGAGGTGACGGTGTACTTGGGGTGGCCGGCGATCGCGTAGGACAGCGTCGACTTGCCGGAGCCGTTGGGCCCCATCACCGCGTGCGTCTCCCCCGACTTCACGGTCAGGTTGACGCCCTTGAGGATCTCGATGGCGGGCGCATCCGGTCCGCCGTCCGGGTTGGCGACGGAGACGTGCAGGTCCTTGACTTCCAATGTGGTCATGTCAGTTGCTTCTCGATTCGGTGATGGCTAGTTCTCGTTCGATGGCTTCGGTGAGGCGCTCGCGCACCGCGGGGACGGCGATCTTGGCGATGATCTCGCCGAAGAATCCGCGCACCACGAGGCGGCGGGCCTGGTGTTCCGGGATGCCGCGGGCCCGCAGGTAGAACAACTGCTCGTCGTCGAAACGTCCCGTCGCGCTGGCGTGTCCGGCACCGACGATCTCGCCGGTCTCGATCTCCAGGTTGGGCACCGAGTCGGCGCGGGCGCCGTCGGTGAGCACCAGGTTGCGGTTGGCTTCGTAGGTGTCGGTGCCGGTGGCCTCCGCACGGATCAGTACGTCGCCGATCCACACGGTGTGCGCATCTGGTTTGTTCGAGTCCGGATCACCTTGCAGCGCACCCTTGTACAGCACGTCGGATTTGCAATTGGGCTGGGCGTGATCGATGAGCAGGCGCGACTCGAAGTGTTGGCCGTCGTCGGCGAAGTACGTGCCGAGCATCTGTGCGTTCCCGCCGGGACCGGCGAATCGCACGGTCGCCGCGGTGCGCACGACGTCGCCACCGAGCGTGACGGCCACGTGCCCGAGCACTGCGTCCTTGCCCAACCGGGCGTGATGAGCGCTGACGTGCACCATGTCGTCGGCCCAGTCGGCGATCCAGATCACGCCGACGCCAGCCGAGTCACCGACGATGATCTCCACGTTGTCGGCGTAGGTTCCGCTGCCGCGAAGGTCGACGACGACGATGGCCCTGGAAAGCTCCTCGACGCGGATCTGCAGGTGACCGTATGCCGTCGCACCCTCGCCCGGTCCGGTGACGGTGATCTCGATGGGTTCGGCCACCTCGGTGTCCCGCGCCACGGTGACGATCGTCGCCTGGCTGAACGACGAGAATGCCTGCGCCGCAACGCGGTCGGAAGGAACGCCGGCCTGGCCGAGGCGCTCGTCGCCGCGATCGACGGTCTCCACCGTCACGCCGGGGCGCCCGACGACCTCGATGGGTGCACTACCGGTCGCGGGCGCGGACCCGTCGTGCAGGCCGCGCAGCCGCTTCAGCGGGGTGAACCGCCACAGTTCGTCACGACCGCCCGGCACCTCGAAGGCGTCGACGTCGAACGAGCTGAACAGCTCCCCCTTGTTCCGGCCTTCCAGCGACTCCGTGAGATTCTGCGTCACTAGCCGACCGCGCCTTCCATCTGAAGCTCGATGAGCCGGTTCAGCTCGAGCGCGTACTCCATCGGGAGTTCCTTCGCGATCGGCTCCACGAAGCCGCGTACCACCATCGCCATGGCCTCGTCCTCGGTCATGCCGCGGCTCATCAGGTAGAACAGCTGATCCGCACTGACCTTGGACACGGTCGCCTCGTGACCCATCGTGACGTCGTCCTCGCGGATGTCGACGTACGGGTAGGTGTCGCTGCGGCTGATCGAATCGACCAGCAGCGCATCGCACTTCACGCTGGACTTGGAACCGTGCGCCCCCTTGTTGACCTGAACCAGGCCACGATAGGACGCTCGGCCGCCGCCGCGTGCGACTGACTTCGAGATGATGTTGCTCGACGTGTTCGGCGCGAGGTGCAGCATCTTGGCGCCGGTGTCCTGGTGCTGACCCTCGCCCGCGAATGCCACCGAGAGCACCTCGCCCTTGGCGTGCTCACCGGTCATCCACACCGCCGGGTACTTCATGGTGACCTTCGAGCCGATGTTGCCGTCGACCCACTCCATGGTGGCGCCCGCCTCGGCCCTGGCCCGCTTGGTGACCAGGTTGTAGACGTTGTTCGACCAGTTCTGGATGGTGGTGTACCGGCAGCGGCCGCCAGGCTTGACGATGATCTCGACGACCGCCGAGTGCAGCGAATCCGACTTGTAGATCGGCGCGGTGCAGCCCTCGACGTAGTGCACGTACGCGTCCTCGTCGACGAGGATCAGGGTCCGCTCGAACTGGCCCATGTTCTCCGTGTTGATCCGGAAGTAGGCCTGCAGCGGGATATCCACGCGCACGCCCTTCGGCACGTAGATGAACGAGCCACCGGACCAGACGGAGGTGTTCAGCGCGGCGAACTTGTTGTCGCCGACCGGGATCACAGTGCCGAAGTACTCCTTGAAGAGTTCCTCGTGCTCCCTGAGCGCGGTGTCGGTGTCCAGGAAGAGCACGCCCTGCTCTTCCAGGTCTTCGCGGATCTTGTGGTAAACGACCTCGGACTCGTACTGGGCCGCCACGCCGGAGATCAGCCGCTGCTTCTCCGCCTCCGGGATGCCCAGCTTGTCGTAGGTGTTCTTGATGTCCGCGGGCAGGTCGTCCCAGCTGGCCGCCTGCTTCTCGGTGGAACGGACGAAGTACTTGATGTTGTCGAAATCGATCCCGGTCAGGTCAGCGCCCCAGGCCGGCATCGGCTTGCGACCGAACAGCCGCAAACCCTTGAGGCGCAGGTCGAGCATCCAGGCCGGTTCACTCTTGCGGCCGGAGATGTCCCGCACCACGGCCTCGTTGAGGCCACGCCGGGCGGTGGCTCCAGCCACGTCGGAGTCGGCCCAACCGTATTCGTAACGGCCCAGGGCAGCGAGCTGCTCCTCCTGGGTGATGGGCTGAACGATCTGCTCGGTCATCTATCTGTCCTCACAGTGGTGGCGGGAATACCGGGTTGGATGCGCCTCGACTGAGCCGGGATGTGCGTGGTGCACACTCCGTCGCCGTGCGCGATCGTGGCCAGACGCTGCACATGGGTGCCGATCAGACGGGAGATGACCGCCGTCTCGGCCTCGCACAGCTGGGGAAACTCCGCGGCCACGTGTGCCACCGGGCAGTGGTGCTGGCACAGTTGACCACCTGTGGCGATCGTGGACGCATTCGCAGCGTAGCCCTCGACGGTGAGCGCCCCCGCAAGCGCCTCCGCGCGGGCCAGCGGGTCGTCGCCGGCGTCTTCCAGGGCGGCCCGGCAGCGGGCCTCCAGTGCGGACACCTGCTCGGCGGCGAAGGCGCCCACCGCCTGCGGTCCGCCCTGTTGGGCGATCCAGCGCAGCGCGGCGGTGGCCATGCCGTCGTAGGTGTGGGTGCCGCAGCGCACCCTTGCCGAGTCGGTGAGCAGGAACACCCTGGCCGGACGACCACGGCCGCGATGGCCGCGCAGAGGCTGGTCGCGGGAGACCACGTCGCCATCGGCGAGCATCGCGTCCAGGTGCCGGCGGATCGCCGCCGGACTCAGTCCCAGCGCCGCACCGATCTCGGCGGCGGTCGCCGCGCCCTGCGCCAGCAGCAACTGGGTCAACCGGTCGCGGGTCCGATCGGTGATCATGGTCGGGGCATTCGGGGGCACGGCGACGTCGGCGGCCGGATCGGCCGCCGGCTCGTGCTCAGAGAGCGCCGCCATGTTTTTCACTACGCCAACGTTACGTATTTCCCGAGACGACCGCAAACCGTACCCCGAGTGATCCGTACCACCGGTTGCGCCGGACCCGCGCGACCTCCACCACTACGCTACGTAGGATTACCGCCGTGAACCGATCCGGCCGCTTCTCGGTCAGCATTCCGCTCCTGCGCCGCCTCGCCCTCGCCTCGGTGGTCGCCAACGTCGTCATCGTGGTCACCGGTGGCGCGGTCCGGCTCACCGGTTCCGGTCTCGGCTGCCCGACCTGGCCCCGCTGTACCGACGAGTCGTACACCACCACCCCGGCGCTGGGGATCAACGGGGCAATCGAGTTCGGCAACCGCACGCTCACCGGCGCGGTCGGGTTCATCGCGCTCGCCGGGCTGGTCGCCGCGCTGGCGTACCGGCCGCTCCGCCGGTCCCTGGTGCTGCTCGCCGTGGCGGTGCTGCTCGGCATCGCGGCGCAGGCGGTAATCGGGGGCATCAGCGTACGCATGCACCTGCACCCGTTGATTGTCGGCATCCACTTCGTCGTCTCGATGCTGCTGCTGCTCTCCACGTACGCCTTCTGGCGCCGCACCACCGAGCCGGACGGGCCGATCCGGCTGACCGTGCCGCGCCCTGCCCGGACGCTGGCCTGGCTCACCACGGCGGTGGCCGGGCTGGTGATCGTGGTCGGCGTGCTGGTCACCGGCAGCGGCCCGCACGCCGGGGACCAGCACGCCAAGCGCAACGGGCTCGACCCGCAGGTCATCTCCCAGTTCCACGCCGACCTCGTGTTCCTGCTCGTCGGTCTCACCGTGGGGCTGCTCCTCGCCCTACGCGCGGCGGGCGCACCGGCCGTGGCGGTACGCGCGGCGGCGGTGCTGCTCGCCGTCGAGTTGAGCCAGGGGCTAATCGGCGTCGTGCAGTACCTGACCAACCTGCAGCCGATCCTGGTCGGCGCGCACATGCTCGGCGCCTGCCTGGTCTGGCTGGCCACCCTGTCGGTGCTCTGGGCCACCCGGGAGCGGCAGCCGGCCGCGCCACCCGCCGACCGCCCCGACCCCACCGCCTCCCGCACACCCGCCCCCGCGCTCTCCCGCTGAGCCGCGCTTCCACTGCGGGGCGGATCAGGACATGCGGGCGAGAATCGCATCGGCGAGCCGGTCGGCGGCTCCGGGGGCGTGCCCGAGGAACAGCGAGGGCTCGGTCAGCTCCACCTCGACCAGCACCGGCGCGCCGTCCGGTCCGGGAATCAGGTCCACCCGGGCGTAGAGCAGCCGATCGGTGCCGCCCGGTAGGGCCGCCAACACCCGGTCCGCTGCGGCCCGCTCGGCCGCGCTGGGGATCCGAGCGGTGATCTTCTCGGTCCGGAACAGCTCCACCGTCTCCTCGTCCGGGCCGGTGAGCATCGCGTCCTTGCGGATCGCGTGGCTGAACGAAAGGCCATCCGGGCCGGCGAGGAAGAGCAAAGCGGTCTCCCCGACCGCGTCCACGGCGGTCAGGTAGGGCTGCACCATGGTCACCCGACCAGCCGCGCCGAGCCGGGCCACGTGCCGCTCGGCCAACCGACGCACACCTGCGTCGGACAGGTCGTAGCGGCCGGTATCGCGACTGCCGGCGCTGATCGCCGGCTTGATCACGTACTCGCCCCCGGTCGGGGGACGCCAGCTAACGCCCGGTGCCACCCAGGTCGTCTGCACCAGGCGTACGCCCGCCTCGGCCAACTCGCCGAGATACCGCTTGTCGGTGTTCCAACGCACCACCTCGGCCGGGTTGGCAAGGTTGGGTACGGCCGCCGCCCAGGCGACGAACTCCTCCCTGCGCGGCGCATAGTCCCACGGCGAGCGGAGCACCGCGAGTTGGTACGCGGACCAGTCGACATCGGGCGCGTCCCAGGCCACCGGCTCGGCCCGCATCCCGCGGGCGGTGAGCGGACCCAGCAGCAACCGGTCGTCGGGGTCCAGTTCCGGCAGCTCGGCACAGGTTACGAGAGCGACCCGGGGCTTCCCCCGGGTCGCTGCCTGATCATCGGACAAAATTGTCAACGGGCCATCGTGCGCCGGGCCATCGACCGCCACAGGTCGCTACTCGGCCGCATCTGGTCCATCAGTTCCCGCTCCCACTCGTTTTCTACCGCCACCCCCGCCTTTTCACAGGCCAGTCGGGCGACATCGGTGCCATCCGCGAACTGGTCCGCCCACACGCCGTCTTCGCCCACCAGGACGATGCGTGCTCCCCGCTTGCCGACGTACTCGATGACCGCCTTCGCGCCGCCGTGTCCGGCGGCAAAGGTTTTGATGCCGGCCACCAGGCCACTCGGAGCCGGGGTCGCGACGGTCTGTTCGCTCGTCAGCGTCGTATCGGAACCATCTGCCATAAGCCGAAGCCTAAGCAGAGGCGGCCTCAGGCGCCGCCCAGTTGTCAGGAATTTGTGATGCCTATTACGAACCGACTTAGGGAAGAGCACAGGTGGTTTATGCCTATTTATCCGTTATAGCCATTGATCATTGGTAGACAAAACGGTACGTATCACACCGGACCTTGAGCGGGACCCACTCACCTCGTGGTTTTGGCGTTTCCCGGCATATCAGGCGGATCAGATTCAATCCACTCGATTCGCTTCAGTTATTATGGTCGATTGGGCTGATATGCCTACGATCGGCCCAGTACTGATCAAATCAAGGCAGGACCGCCCGACAGATCAGGTACGTCCTCGTTCAGATCAGCGCGTCGAGCGCGACTGCGACGAACAGAATCGTCAGGTAGGTGGTCGACCAGTGGAACAACCGCATCGGCTTGAGCGGCTCGCCCCGGCGGGCCCGCCCCTGCAGACGATGCGCCTCGAGCAGGAAGATCGCGCCGAACACCACGGCCGTACCGCCGTAGATCGGGCTCAGCCCCAGCGGCCAGGCCGCCAGCGACGCGGCCACGGTCAGCCAGGAGAAGATGACGATCTCCAGATTGACCCGCCGGATCGAGGCCACCACGGGCAGCATCGGAATGCCGGCCCGGGCGTAGTCGTCCTTGTACTTGATGGCCAGCGCGTAGAAGTGCGGCAACTGCCAGAAGAAGACCAGCGCGAAGAGCGCCCAGGCCGCCGGCGCCAGCGACCCGGTCACCGCGGCCCAGCCGATCAGCACCGGCGCCGCCCCGCAGGCGCCGCCCCAGAAGGTGTTCTGCGGCGTGGTGCGCTTGAGCCACATGGTGTAGACAAGGTCGTAGTAGACGATCGCGGCGAGCGTCAGACCGGCGGCCAACCAGTTGGTGAAGACCGCCATCAGGGTCACCGACACCACGGCGAGCACCAGACCGAAGATCAGGGCGCTGCGCGGCGTCACCGTGTGGGTCGGCAGTGGGCGCCGCTTGGTACGGCGCATCAACTGGTCGATGTCCCGGTCGATGTAGCAGTTCAACACGTTCGCCGCACCGGCCGCCAGCGACCCGCCGACCAGCACCAGCGCGACCAGCCAGAGCGACGGCAGACCCCCGGCCGCGAGCATCATCGCCGGCACCGTCGTCACCAGCAGCAACTCGATGATCCGGGGCTTGGTGAGCGAGACATAAGCCCGGATCACTGCCCCCACGTCGCGTCGACGGGCGGTCGAATCGGGCGCCGGGATCTCGGCGGTGCTGGTGGCGACCGGTCGCTCGATGATCGTGCTCACGGATTGCCACCTTCCGGCATCGCGGCGGGAGATCGGATTCGGCGGCGACCGGGCGGGTCAGCACGCCGAGCGACAGCCTACGCGTCGCCATTTGGGCTGCCCTGGCGACCCGTCAAGGGTGCGGGCGGTCACATCCCCGACGCGCCGGATCAAGCCGGATCAGCTGGGTCGAGAGTATCGGCATCCGGATCCCCGGGCGCGCGTTTAGCCCGGGTCGCTAGGGTCATCACAGAGGGTTCAGAGACCACCTGCCGAGGAGCACAAACCATCGTGCCTGCCAACCAACCCGCGCAATCTCCGCTGAACTGGTCCGACCTCGACCGTCGGGCCGTCGATACCGTTCGTGTGCTGGCCATGGATGCCGTCGAGAAATCCGGCAACGGCCACCCGGGCACGGCGATGAGCCTCGCGCCGGCCGCGTACCTGATTTTCAACCGGCTGCTCAAGCACGACCCGACCGACCCGGCGTGGCCGGGCCGGGACCGGTTCGTACTCTCCGCCGGGCACTCCAGCCTCACCCTCTACATCCAGCTCTACCTCAGCGGCTATGGCCTGAGTCTGGAGGACCTGAAGTCGTTGCGGCAGTGGGACTCGCTCACCCCCGCCCACCCCGAACACGGCCACACCGTCGGCGTCGAGACCACCACCGGCCCGCTCGGCCAGGGGCTGGGCAACGCGGTCGGGATGGCGATGGCCGCCCGGCGGGAGCGCGGCCTGCTGGACCCGGACGCCGAACCCGGGCAGTCGGTGTTCGACCATCACATCTGGTGCATTGCCTCGGACGGCGACATCGAGGAGGGGATCAGCCACGAGGCGAGCTCGCTGGCCGCGCACCAGAAGCTCGGCAACCTGGTGCTGATCTACGACGACAACGAAATCTCCATCGAGGACGACACCCGGATCGCCAAGAGCGAGGACGTGGTCGCCCGGTACGCCGCGTACGGCTGGCACGTGCAGACCGTCGACTGGCGTACCGGCGACGCCGACCAGGGTGACTACCACGAGGACGTCGAGGCGCTCCACGCCGCGCTCACCGCCGCCCGGGACACCACCGACCGGCCCTCGTTCATCGCACTGCGTACCATCATCGGCTGGCCGGCGCCGAACAAGCAGAACACCGGCAAGATCCACGGTTCGGCGCTCGGTGCCGACGAGGTCGCCGCCACCAAGCGGATCCTCGGCTTCGACCCGGGTCAGAGCTTCGCCGTCGACGAGCAGGTGCTGGCCCACGCCCGCGGCACGCTGGAGCGCGGCCGGACGGCGCACGCCGAATGGGAGAAGGCGTACCAGGCCTGGGCCCAGGCCAACCCCGAGCGCAAGGCGCTGCACGAGCGTCTGGCCAGTCGTACGCTGCCGGCCGGCTGGACCGACGCGCTGCCGTCGTGGCCGGCGGACGCCAAGGGAATCGCCACCCGGGCCGCCTCCGGCAAGGTGCTGGAGGCACTCGCACCGGTGCTGCCCGAACTCTGGGGCGGGTCGGCCGACCTGGCCGAGAGCAACAACACCACGATGAAGGGCGAGCCCTCGTTCATCCCGAGCGAGTACGCGACCAAGGACTTCCCGGGCCACGAGTACGGCCGCACCCTGCACTTCGGCATCCGTGAGCACGCCATGGGGGCCATCCTCAACGGCATCGTGCTGCACGGCGGCACCCGCCCGTACGGCGGCACGTTCCTGGTCTTCAGCGACTACATGCGCCCGGCGGTCCGGCTCGCCGCGCTGATGAAGCTGCCGGTGATCTACGTCTGGACGCACGACTCGATCGGACTCGGCGAGGACGGGCCCACCCACCAACCGGTCGAGCACCTCTCCGCGCTGCGGGCCATCCCCGGCCTCGACGTGGTCCGCCCGGCGGACGCCAACGAGACCGTCTGGGCCTGGCGGCAGGCGCTGACCCACACCGACCGGCCGGCCGCGCTGGCGCTGAGCCGGCAGCCGCTGCCCACCCTCGACCGGGAAACGCTGGCCTCGGCCGAGGGGGTGCGCCGAGGCGGCTACGTGCTCGCCGAGGCGTCCACCGCGCAGCCGCAGGTGATCCTCATGGGCACCGGCTCCGAGGTACAACTCTGCCTCACCGCCCGGGACCGGCTCGAAGCCGATGGCACGCCGACCCGGGTGGTCTCGATGCCCTGCCAGGAATGGTTCCGCGCGCAGGACGCCGCGTACCGCGAGTCGGTGCTGCCGCGGGGCGTACGGGCCCGGGTCAGCGTGGAGGCCGGGATCGCGATGTCCTGGCGCGACCTGGTCGGCGACGAGGGCGAGTGCGTAAGCCTGGAACACTATGGCGCGAGCGCTCCGCACACCATGCTCTTCGAGCAGTTCGGCTTCACTCCCGATCGGGTCGTCGCCGCCGCGCACGCGTCGCTGACGAAGGTCGGCGAGATCACTGGTTCCACCACGGGCAACTGAGGGAAGGTCGGCACATGACGGACAGGTTGGGTGAGCTCTCCGCGGCAGGCGTAGCGGTCTGGCTCGATGATCTATCAAGGGTGCGACTCAGTTCCGGCGGGCTGGACCAGCTTCGCCGGGAGAAGCACATGGTCGGGGTGACCACCAACCCGACGATCTTCGCGAAGGCGCTCGGCGACGCCGACGAGTACAACTGGCAACTACGCGACCTGGCCCTCCGTGGCGTGGCCGTGGAAGAGGCCGTGCGCATGCTGACCACGTACGACGTGCGGTGGGCCACCGACGTGATGCGGCCCGCGTACGACTCCTCGGCCGGGGTGGACGGCCGGGTGTCGATCGAGGTGGACCCACGGTTGGCGTACGAGACCGAGAAGACGGTGGCCGAGGCCAAGGCGCTCTGGTGGCTGGTGGACCGGCCGAACCTCTTCATCAAGATCCCGGCGACCGAGGCCGGCCTGCCGGCGATCACCGCCACCCTGGCCGAGGGGATCAGCGTGAACGTCACGCTGATCTTCGGGCTGGACCGCTACTCGCAGGTGATGGAGGCGTTCCTGGCCGGCCTGGAGCAGGCGAAGGCGAACGGGCATGACCTGACCAAGATCGGTTCGGTCGCGTCGTTCTTCGTCTCCCGCGTGGACTCCGAGGTCGACAAAAGACTGGATCGGATAGCCGATCAGGCTGGCGACAGCGCAGGCAAAGAGCGCGCGGTCGCACTCAAGGGCCGGGCGGCCGTCGCCAACGCCCAGCTCGCCTACGAGCGCTACGCCGAGGTTTTCTCCTCCGGCCGGTGGCAGGCGCTCGCCGACGCCGGCGCCCACCCGCAGCGCCCGCTCTGGGCCTCGACCTCCACCAAGAACCCTGACTACCGCGACGTGATCTACGTAGAGGAGTTGATCGCTCCCGGTACGGTCAACACCATGCCGGAATCGGTCCTCCACGCGTACGCCGATCACGGCGAGACCCCCGGTGACACCATCACCGGCGCGTACGACCAGGCCCGTCAGGTCCTCGCCGACCTGCTCGCGGTCGGCATCGACTTCGACGACGTGATCAACACCCTGGAGCGCGAGGGCGTGGAGAAGTTCAAGGCGAGCTGGATCGAGCTGCTCGACGGCGTGACCAAGTCGCTTGCCGCGGCGGCCACCGGTGCCGGCCACCCCAACCAGGCGGCCCAGAACAACGCCCAGGCCGCACAGAAAGCGGGAGGCAACGCGTGAGCGAGCGAACCATCAAGGCCGCCGGACACGACGGCGCCGAGCGAAGCGAGGCGATGGCGTGAGCGAGCCGAGTGGGCCGGCGGGCGTCGAGGCGGCAGCCGGGCTCGCGGTGTACGGCGCGGAGGCGATTGACGCCTCCGCGCCCGCCTCGACCCGGGCCGCCCTCGTCGCCGACGAGGTACCCCGCCGACTGGCGGCCAAGGACGCCACCCTCTGGGGTCCGGACGCCCAGGCCGAGGCGGCCGTCCGGCTCGGCTGGGTGGACACCTACCAGCGCAGCCGCGAGCTGCTCCCCCAGCTCGCCGAACTCAAGGCCGAACTGGCCGACCTCGACCACGTGGTGCTCGCCGGTATGGGCGGCTCGTCGCTCGCCCCTGAGGTGATCGCCCGCACGCTGGGCCGGCCGCTGACCGTGCTGGACACCACCGACCCCGGCCAGGTCCGCGCCGCGCTGACCGACCGGCTGCTGCGCACCGTGGTGGTGGTCGCCAGCAAGTCCGGCTCCACGGTGGAGACCGACAGCCACCGGCGGGCGTACTGGCAGGCCTTCCTGGACGCCGGTCTGACCGAGGCGGAGGTCGGGCGGCACTTCGTGGTGGTCACCGACCCCGGCTCGCCGCTGGCCGACACCGCCGCGCAGATGGGCGCCTTCGTCCTGCTCGCCGACCCCGACGTGGGCGGGCGCTACTCGGCGCTGACCGCGTTCGGGCTGGTCCCCTCGGCACTGGCCGGGGTCGAGGTGGCCGAACTGCTGGACCAGGCCGAGGAGTTGGCCGGGTCGCTCGCCGGTGACAAGGACAACCCCGCACTGGCGCTCGGCGCGGCGCTCGGCACCGCCGCCACCGCCGGCCGGGACAAGATCGCCCTGGTACCGGACGGCACCGGGATCGACGGACTCGGCGACTGGGCCGAGCAGCTCATCGCCGAGTCGACCGGCAAGGCCGGCGTGGGCATCCTGCCGGTGGTGGTGGAGTCGCCGCAGAGCCCCGGCGCCACCGGGCCGGACGTGCTGACCGTCACCTACGGGGGCGCACTGCCCCCGGGCGCCGTCCCCGGCGGTGGAGTGGTGCCGCAGTTGGCCGTGAACGGCCCGCTGGGCGCGCAGTTCCTCGCCTGGGAGTACGCCACCGCCCTGGCCGGGGTGGTGCTCGGCATCGACCCGTTCGACCAGCCGAATGTGACCGAGTCCAAGGAGAACACCAACCGGATCCTGGCGGCCGGACTGCCCGCCGAAGCGCCGTCGTTCACCGCCGGCGCGATCGAGGTGTATGCGCCCACCGGTGCCCCGGGTGACCTGTCCGGGGTGCTCCGTTGGCTGCTCGACGGGCTCGGTACGGACGGCTACCTGGCCGTGATGGCGTACCTGGACCGGTTCGGCGACGCCGACGCCGGGCAGCTGCGCCCGCTGCTCGCCGAGGCCTGCGGCCGTCCGGTGACCTTCGGCTGGGGACCCCGGTTCCTGCACTCCACCGGGCAGTACCACAAGGGTGGCCCGCAGGTCGGGTCGTACCTGCAGATCACCGGGGCGGTGGCGGAAGACCTGGCGGTGCCGGGCAAGCCGTACACCTTCGGTCAGCTCCAGGCGGCGCAGGCGGCCGGTGACCGCCAGGCCCTCGCCGGGCGGGAACGGCCGGTGCTGCGGCTGCACCTGACCGACCGTACGGCGGGCGTGACCCAACTCCTCGACGCGGTCCGTAAGCTGCGGGGCTGACATGAGCCCGGGGCTGAGTAAGGAAGGAGGCGCCGTGAATCCGCTGCGCGATCCGCAGGACCGGCGGCTGCCGCGCATCCCGGAGCCGTGCGCTCTGGTGATCTTTGGTGTGACCGGTGACCTGGCCCAGAAGAAGCTGCTGCCGGCCGTGTACGACCTGGCCAACCGGGGGCTGCTGCCACCGGGCTTCGTGGTGCTCGGGTTCGCCCGGCGGGACTGGGGAGATGGCGACTTCGAGTCGCTCGCCTACCAGGCCGCCCGCAAGCATGCCCGTACCCCATGGCGCGACGAGGTCTGGGCCCGACTGGCCGGCAACATCAAGTTCGTCGGCGGTGCGTTCGACGACGACGACGCGTTCGACACCCTCGCCGCGACCCTGGACGACCTGCGCAGCACCTACGGCATCACCGGCAACGCGGCGTTCTACTTCTCCATCCCGCCTGCCGCGTTCCCGGTGGTGCTGAAGCAGTTGGCCCGCACCGGGATGGCGGACAACGCCAAGTCCGGCGGCTGGCGGCGGGTAGTGGTGGAGAAGCCGTTCGGCTCCGACCTGCCGTCCGCGAAGTCGCTCAACGACCTGGTCGACGACGTCTTCACCCGCGACGACGTGTTCCGCATCGACCACTACCTCGGCAAGGAAACCGTCCAGAACATCATGGCGCTGCGGTTCGCGAACAACCTGTTCGAGCCGCTCTGGAACTCCAAGTACGTGGACTCGGTGCAGATCACCATGGCCGAGGACGTCGGCATCGGCGCCCGGGCCGGCTTCTACGACGCCGCCGGCGCCGCCCGTGACGTACTACAGAACCACCTGCTGCAACTGCTCGCGCTGGTGGCGATGGAGGAACCGACCAGCTTCGAAGCCACGGAGATCCGGGCCGAGAAGCTCAAGGTCCTGCGCGCCATCACGATCCCGAAGGACGTCTCCACCAGCACCGTGCGCGGGCAGTACCTGCCCGGCTGGGTGGCCGGCGAACGCGCGGTCGGCTACCTGGACGAGAAGAACATCCCCCCGGACTCGACCACCGAGACCTACGTCGCGGTGCGGCTGGGCATCCAGAACCGGCGCTGGGCCGAGGTGCCGTTCTACATCCGGGCCGGCAAGCGGCTGCCCCGGCGGGTCACCGAGGTGGCCATCATCTTCAAGCGGGCACCACACCTGCCGTTCAACGCCGCCGACATGGAGATGCTCGGCAACAACCAACTCGTCGTACGGGTGCAACCGGACGAGGGCGTGGTGCTGAAGTTCGGCGCCAAGGTACCCGGCACCACCATGGAGGTACGCGACATCGCGATGGACTTCCAGTACGGCGAGGCGTTCACCGAGTCCAGCCCGGAGGCGTACGAGCGACTGGTACTCGACGTACTCGTCGGCGACCGGACGCTCTTCCCGGACGCGGCCGAGGTGGAGCAGAGCTGGCAGGTGATCGACCCGCTGGAAGCCGCGTGGCAGGGCACGCGGCCGGAGCCGTACCGGGCCGGCGAGTGGGGCCCACGGGCGGCTGACGAGATGCTGGCCCGGGAGGGCCGGACATGGCGCCGGGCGTGAGCGTGCGGACCAGCGAGCTCAGCGAGCAGAGCAGGAGGCTCCTTTGATCGGCCTATGGGACACCACCGGCAATGAGGTGGTCAAAGCGCTGGCCGCCGAGCGGCGCAGCGCTGGCGGGGTGGCCAGTGGCATGGCGCTCACGCTCATCGTGGTGGTGGACGAGAAACGGGTCCGCGAGGCCGAGGCCGCGGCGACCATCGCCGCAGCGTTACACCCGTGCCGCCTGCTGGTCGTGGTCCGCTCGGACGTGGAGCGGGACCAGAGCCGGTTGGACGCGGAGATCGTGGTCGGCGGCCGACTCGGGCCGTGCGAGGCGGTGGTGACCCGGATGTACGGCCGGCTCGCCCTGCACGCCGAGTCGGTGGTGATGCCCCTGCTGGTGCCGGACGTGCCGGTGGTCACCTGGTGGCACAGCGACCCGCCGACGCAGATCGCCAACGACTTTCTCGGGGTGGTCGCGGACCGGCGGATCACCGACACCGCGCAGGCGATCAATCCGATCGAAGCGTTGCGCCAGCGGGCCTACGACTATGCCCCGGGGGACACCGACCTCGCCTGGACCCGGATCACCCGGTGGCGCACGTTGGTGGCCGGGGCGTTCGACACCACGGCGGCCCGGGTCACCGAGGCCACCGTGGTCGCGCCGCTCACCGACCCGACGGCAGCCCTGATGATCGGCTGGCTGACCGCCCGGCTCGGCGTCCGCCCGCACTGGCAGGAGACCACCGAGTACGCCCGGATGCGTTCGGTGGAGCTGCGCTGTGCCAACGGCGACCGGCTGATGCTCACCCGGGAGCAGGGCAGCGCGGCGTTCCAGCGCACCGGGCAGGCCGACCGGCAACTGCCGCTGCTGCGCCGGCCGCTGGGCGAGGAGTTGGCCGAGGAGTTGCGGCGGCTGGACGCCGACCAGATCTACGCCCAGGCGCTGAGCGCCGCCACCGGGCTCACCGGCCTGGACGAGCGGCCGGTCCAGCGGGTGCACGTCTGGAGCGATCCGGCGCCGCCCCGTACCCTCACCGCAGCGTCCGGCGGGCAGGGTAATGCCGCGGCCACCGCAACGGCCGGACCCGGCGGATCCGCGACGTGAGCGAGACCGCGGTAGAGGTGCACGCCGACCCGGCCGTACTCGCCCAGGTGGTTGCGGCCAGGTTGGTGGTCAAGTTGATCGACGCGCAGGCGGACCGGGGCGCGGCGGGGGTGGTGTTGACCGGTGGCCGGATCGCCGCCGCGGTCTTCCTGGCGGTACGGGATCTGCCGGCCCGGGACGCGGTCGACTGGTCCCGGGTCGACGTGTGGTGGGGTGACGAGCGGTTCCTGCCCTCGGGCCATCCGGAGCGCAACGAGACCCAGGCCCGGGAGGTCCTGCTCGACGTGCTGCCGTTGGATCCGAGCCGGGTGCATCCGATGCCGCCCTCGGACGGCCCGGACGGTGCCGACCCGGAGGCGGCGGCGGCCCGGTACGCCGACACGCTGGCCACCGCCGCCCGGCCGGGTACCGCCAGCCTGCCCCACTTCGACGTGCTGATGCTCGGCGTGGGCGAGGACGGTCACGTCGCCTCGGTCTTCCCGGAGCATCCGGTCGGCTACGAGACCCGTCCGGTCAGCGCGGTACGGGGCAGCCCGAAGCCGCCACCGGTCCGGATCACCCTGACCCTGCCGGCGATCAACACGGCCGAGGAGGTCTGGCTCGTGGCGAGCGGGGCCGACAAGGCACGGGCGGTCGGAATGGCGCTGGCCGGTGCCGGAGCGCTGCAGTTGCCTGCGGCCGGCGTACACGGGGTGGAGCGCACCCGGTGGCTGCTGGACCGCGCGGCGGCGACCGAGGTCAAGCCGACCTTCCGCAGCCTGCGCTGAGCGGGAACCTGTGCTTGGCTAGCGGCCAGCGCTGAGTCCGGCGCGACACCAACCGCTGAACCCGGCCCGGCCCGGACGGCGCCGAGCCGGGCCGGACGGGGCTGGATCAGTGCTCGCCGCGGCGGCGCCGCAACGCGGCGAGTGCCTCGTCGAGCAGGGCTGCCCCGTCAGCGTCGCTGCGCCGTTCCTTCACGTACGCCAGGTGGGACTTGTGTGGCTCGGCGCGGAGCCGGCCCGGCGGGTTGTGGACGTCCTGTCCGGCTGGCTGGCCACAGCGTGGGCAGTCCCAGGTCTCCGGCGGGGCCGCGTCGGCCGCCAGCAGGATCTCCACGATGTGCTCGTTGGCACACCAGTACGTGACCGGGCGGCGGGGTGCCGGCTCGGCCCGGCCGGTCGGTCGGATCGGGCCGGCACCGACCCGAGTGCCGCGGATGGCGCTGCTGTTGTGCACGGCTGCTCGCTCCTGTCGTCGGAAGGGGACCGCCACCGGTGCGATGGCGGCGGTGCGACGCGGTGCAGCAAAACGGCTGCGCGCGGCCCGTGGCACGGGCCGCGCGCAGATCTTGCGACTCTTCCAGGCGGGTCAGCCGGCCATCGCGAGCTTGAGCCAGAGGCCCAGGCCAACGATGCAAGCAAACCAGACAACACCCACCAGAACCGTATAACGGTCGAGGTTCTTCTCCGCCACCGACGAACCGGCCAGGCTGGAGCTCACCCCGCCGCCGAACATGCTCGACAATCCGCCGCCCTTGCCGCGGTGCAGCAGGATCAGCATGGTGAGCAGCACGCTCGTGATGACCAGCAACACGATCAACGTGTATGCGAACTGGATCGGAAGCATGGTAAGGGTCAGTCCTCTCGTGACGGGCCCGTCAAGAATAGCGGCCGGCTATCGGCTGATGTGCTCCGGGAACCGGCAAATTTGCGCGAACTCCTCGGCGTCCAGGCTGGCGCCGCCGATCAGGGCACCGTCGACGTCGGGCTGGGCCATGATGGCGGCGATGTTGGCCGCCTTCACCGAGCCGCCGTAGAGGACCCGGACCTGCTCCGCGGTGGCCTTGCCGAACGTCTCGGCGATCCTCTGGCGCACCGCGCCGCAGACCTCCTGGGCGTTTTCCGGGGTCGCCGTCTTGCCGGTCCCAATCGCCCAGATCGGCTCATAGGCGACCACCACCTGCGCCACCTGCTCCGGGGTGAGCCCCTGCAGGGCAGCGTCGAGCTGATCACAGCAGTGCGGCACCTGGCGGAGTTCCTCACGGATCTCCAACCCCTCACCGATGCAGAGGATCGGCGTGATCTCACTCCCCAGAGCGGCCACCACCTTGGCGTTGACCAGGGCGTCGTCCTCGTGGTGATAGGCCCGCCGCTCGGAGTGGCCGACCACCACGTACTGGCAGCCGAGCTTGCTCAGCATCGGCCCGGAGATGTCCCCGGTGTAGGCCCCCGGCGGGTACGGCGACAGGTCCTGCGCACCGTACCCGATCATCAGCTTGTCCCCGTCGACCATGGTCTGGACGCTGCGCAGATCGGTGAACGGCGGCAGCACCACCGCCTCGACGTCGGTGAGCTGCTGCTCGTTGAGGCTGAACGCCAGCTTCTGGACCAGCGCGATGGCTTCCAGGTGGTTGAGGTTCATCTTCCAGTTGCCGGCCATCAACGGTCGGCGTACGGGGGCAGCCATCACTTCTCCAGGGCGGCGATACCGGGGAGGGTCTTGCCCTCCAGGTACTCCAGCGAGGCACCCCCGCCGGTCGAGATGTGACCGAACGACGACTCGTCCAGGCCGAGGGCGCGTACCGCCGCGGCTGAGTCACCGCCGCCGACCACCGTGAAACCGTTCACCGCGGTGATCGCCTCGGCGACACCCCGGGTTCCGGCCGCGAACGCCGGCATCTCGAACACACCCATCGGGCCGTTCCAGAAGACCGTCTTCGCGCCGCTGATCACCGCCGCGAACTCGGCCACCGTACGTGGGCCGATGTCCAGCCCGAGCCGGTTGCTCGGGATCGCGTCGGCGGCCACCGTGTCGTGCGTGGCGTCCGGCGCGAACGCGGTGGCGGCCACCACGTCGACCGGCAGCAGGATCCGGCCGTCCGCCCGGGCCAACAGGTCCCGGCAGGTGCCGACCATCTCCTCTTCCAGCAGCGACGTACCGACCTCGTGGCCCTGGGCCTTGAGGAAGGTGAAGCACATCCCGCCGCCGATCAGCAGGCGGTCCACCGTCGGCAGCAGCGCCTCGATGACGCCCAGCTTGTCGGAGACCTTCGAACCACCGAGCACCACCACGTACGGCCGGTCCTGCTCGGCGGTCAGCCGGGACAGCACCTCCACCTCGCGCAGCACCAACCGGCCGGCGACATGCGGCAACCTGGCCGGTACGTCGTACACGCTGGCGTGCTTGCGGTGCACCGCACCGAACGCGTCGTCCACGTACGCCTCGCCGAACCCGGCGAGCTGGTCGGCGAAGGCACCCCGCTCGGTGTCGTCCTTGCTGGTCTCCCCCGGGTTGAACCGCAGGTTCTCCAACAGCACCAGCTCACCGGAGGCGATAGTGTCGACCGCTTCCCGGGCCGAGTCGCCCACGGTGTCCGTCGCGAAGGTCACCGGCGAGCCGAGCAGCTCGGCGAGCCGGGTCGCCACCGGCGCCAGGCTGTACTTCGGATCCGGCGCGCCCTTCGGCCGCCCCAGGTGCGAGCAGACGATGACGGCCGCGCCGGCGTCGCGCAGCGCGGTGAGAGTCGGGAGCACCGCCCGGATCCGGCCATCGTCCGTGATCGCCCCGCTGCTGGAGTCGAGGGGGACGTTCAAATCGGCGCGCACCAGCACGCGCCGAGCTGACACCCCCTCGGTCAGCAGATCGTCGAGGGTACCGATGCTCACAGCGAGGAACCCACCAGCTTGACCAGGTCGACGAGGCGGTTGGAGTAACCCCACTCGTTGTCGTACCAGCCGACGACCTTGACCTGGTCGCCGATCACCTTGGTGAGGCCGGCGTCGAAGATGCAGGAGGCCGGGTCGGTGACGATGTCGGAGGAGACGATCTCGTCCTCGGTGTAGACCAGGATGCCCTTGAGTGGGCCCTCGGCAGCGGCCTTGAGCGCGGCGTTGACCTCTTCCACCGAGGTCTCCCGGCGGGCGGTGATGGTCAGGTCGGTGGCCGAACCGGTCGGGATCGGGACCCGCAGGGCGAACCCGTCGAGCTTGCCCTTCAGCTCCGGCAGCACCAGGCCGATCGCCTTCGCGGCGCCGGTGGAGGTCGGCACGATGTTGATCGCGGCGGCCCGGGCCCGGCGGAGGTCGCTGTGCGGACCGTCCTGCAGGTTCTGGTCCTGGGTGTAGGCGTGGATCGTGGTCATCAGACCCTTTTCGATGCCCACCGTGTCGTTGAGCACCTTCGCCATCGGCGCGAGGCAGTTCGTGGTGCACGACGCGTTCGAGATGATCGAGTGCTTCGCCGGGTCGTACGACTCGTGGTTGACGCCCATGACGACCGTGACGTCTTCATTCTTCGCCGGCGCCGAGATGATGACCTTCTTGGCACCACCATCGATGTGCGCACGGGCCTTGTTCGCGTCCGTGAAGAAGCCGGTCGACTCGATCACCACGTCGGCGCCCAGGTCACCCCACGGCAGCTTGCTCGGGTCCCTCTCCGCGAACGCCTTGAAGGTCTGCCCCCCGACGGTGATCTCGTCGGCGGTCGCCTTGGCCTCGTGCGGCAGGCGGCCGAGGATGCTGTCGTACTTGAGCAGATGCGCCAGCGTGGCGTTGTCGGTCAGATCGTTCGCGCCGACCAGTTCGATGTCGGCGCCCGAGGCGAGCACCGCACGGAAGAAGTTGCGGCCAATTCGGCCAAAGCCGTTGATGCCAACCCGGATGGTCACAGGCACATCTCCTCGCAGTCTGGTCCGCCGGCGTTCAGCCCGATCGCCGTCGGAAGTGTGCGCGCCGACCGCAGGAGTCGGCCGCCGATAGATAATCGGCCACCTCGCCGCGGTCCGAGGACCTGACCGCCCGAGGCGGTGAATACGGCGTGGAGACCGGTTCCGGCTCCGTCGCCGTACGCTGCGTACCTTATCGGAGCGGAGCGTGCCGCGTTGCGTCGGGGCATAAACCGACCACTGTCGAGGTGTGGGCCAGCCGGCCCAGAGGTCTTTGCATCAGCCCACCCAGCCCGCCCGGACCAGGTTCTCACACGGCCAGCATGTCCGGCGTGACCGCCGCCTCGGTGTCCGGGATACCCAGGTCACGCGCGCGCTTGTCGGCCAGTGCCAGCAGCCGCCGGATCCGCCCGGCGATCGCGTCCTTGGTCAGCGGCGGGTCGGCCAGCGCGCCCAACTCCTCCAGCGACGCCTGGCGGTGCTCCAGCCGCAACTGCCCGGCCGAGGTGAGGTGGTTGGGTGCCTCCTCGGCGAGGATCTCCAGTGCCCGGGTCACCCGGGCGGCGGCGGCGACCGCCGCCCGGGCCGAGCGGCGCAGGTTCGCGTCGTCGAAGTTGGCGAGCCGGTTGGCAGTGGCCCGCACCTCCCGCCGGACCCGGCGCTCCTCCCAGGCCAGCACGCTGGAATGGGCACCGATCCGGGTGAGCAGCGCGGCGATGGCGTCACCGTCCTTGACCACCACCCGGTCGACCCCGCGCACCTCGCGGGCCTTCGCGGTGATCCCGATCCGGCGGGCCGCGCCGACCAGGGCGAGCGCGGACTCCGGCCCTGGGCAGGTGATCTCGAGCGCGCAGGAGCGGCCCGGCTCGGTCAGCGAGCCGTGCGCCATGAACGCACCTCGCCAGGCGGAGACCGCACAGCACACGTTCGCAGCCACCACGTGCGGCGGCAGTCCGCGTACCGGGCGGCCGCGTACGTCGAGCAGCCCGGTCTGTCGGGCCAGCGCCTCACCGTCCTTGACCACCCGGACGATGTAGTGGCTGCCCTTGCGCAGCCCACCCGAGGCGAGTACGTGAATCTCGCTCGGGTAGCCGTACACCTCGGCCACCTCGCGGCGGAGTCGGCGGGCGACCGAACCGGTGTCCAACTCCGCCTCCACCACCACTCGCCCGGAGACGATGTGCAGGCCGCCCGCAAAACGCAGCAGGGCGGCCATCTCCGCCCGGCGGCAGCAGGGTTTGGGCACGTCGACCCGGCTCAGCTCGTCCTTGACCGCAGCCGTCATCGCCATTGTCGTCACCTCGTGGCCGGTTCCGGCGTGATGCCGGTGATTCGTACGTGCTTAACGATCGGCGCCCAGGACAGGCACCAGCGCGGCTCCCAATGCGGTGGGATCGTGTCGTGGGCTGCCATCCTGGACAGCCACCGGAGCGAGCACCAGCCGCGCACCCAGCGATTCTGCCGCACGATCGACCGGTTCGGGGTCACCTACCGCTTTCCCGTCCGCGAGGACAAGGTCAATCCGCAGTTCCGGCAGGTGCCACCTCAGCGCGGCGAGGTGGTCGGCCACCGACAACCCGAGGGTCTCCTGCTCAGCCGCGAGGTTGAGGGTGACCAGCCGGCGGGCCGGGCTGGCCACGATCGCCGCGGCCAGGTCCGGCACCAGTAGGTGCGGGATCACGCTGGTGTACCAGCTCCCCGGGCCGAAGATCAGCCAGTCGGCGGTGCCGACCGCGGCCACCGCTTCCCGGCAGGCGCGCGGCTCGGCCGGGGTCAGCCGCACCGATTCGACCCGACCGTGGGTCACCGCCACCGCGTGCTGACCGTGTACGGTCTGCACCGCCTGGGGCCGGGCGGTGTCGGCGCCGCGTACCCTCGCCTCGATCCCGATCTGCTGGCAGGACATCGGCAGCACCCGCCCGACCGCCCCGAGCATGGCGCCCGCGTGGTCGAGCGCGGCCACCGGATCGCCGAGCTCCTCCATCAGGCCACAGAGCACCAGGTTGCCGACGGCGTGGCCGGCCAGCGGGTTGTCGCCGGACGGGCGGGCGCCGTCACCGCTGAACCGGTGCTGGAACAATTCGGCTGTGCGCCGGGTGGCCGGTTGGTCATCCGCCAGAGCGACCAGCGCCTGGCGCAGGTCACCCGGGGGCAGCGCGCCCCGCTCGGCGCGCAGCCGGCCGCTGGACCCGCCGTCGTCGCCGACCGTCACCACGGCGGTGATGTCGAGATCGAGTTCGGGCGTGCACCGGCGCAGTGCCCGCAACGACGCCGACAGACCGTGGCCGCCGCCGAACGCAACTACCCTGATCGCCGTCACTCGCGACCCAGGTCACGGTGCTGGGGGTTGGCGGCCAGCCGGGCCTGCCGCAGCCGGCTGGCGAGTTCCTCCGCGATCGCCACACTGCGGTGCTTGCCACCGGTGCAGCCGACCGCCACCGTCAGGTAGCGCTTGCCCTCCCGCTCGAACCCGGGCGCGGTCGCGTTGATCAGCCGGGCGTACGTCTCGACAAAGGTCACCGCACCATGCTGATCCAACACGTACCGGCTCACCGCTTCCTCCCGGCCGTTGTGCTCGCGCAGTTCCGGCACCCAGTATGGATTAGGGAGGAAACGGGCGTCCAGCACGAAATCGGCATCCGGCGGTAGCCCGTACTTGAAGCCGAAGGAGAGCACGGTGACCTTGAGCCGGCGGGCGTCCTCGCCGCCGAAGAGCTCTTCCACCCGACTGCGGAGCTGATTGACGTTGAGATGACTGGTGTCGATGATCACGTCGGCCTGCTCGCGAGCCTCCTCGATCAGGCCGCGCTCCACCGCGATGCCGTCGGCGAGCCGCCCGTCCCCCTGCAACGGGTGCGAGCGCCGGACACTCTCGAACCGCCTGATCAGCACCTCGTCGTCCGCGTCGACGAAGACTACCCGGGGCTGGAAGCCACGCTCCTTGAGCGCCCGGATCGCCCCGGCCAGGTCGGTGGAGAAGGCCCGACTGCGTACGTCCAGCACCATCGCCGTCTGCCGGGTCGTCCCGCCGGCCTGGAAGGCCAACTCGGCCATGTCCAACATCAGCGCCTGCGGCAGGTTGTCCACCACGTAGAAGCCGACGTTCTCCAAGGCCCGCGCGACCGTACTGCGACCGCCACCGGAGACACCGGTGACCACGACCAGATCGGTCTCCGACCGACTCGGCACCGCCTCGGCCGTGGTGTCGTCCGGGCGTGATCCATCGGCGCCGCCGCGCTCGCTCACCTGTGCCTCCAAAGCCGCGCGCGTCGGACGGCAGCCAACCGTCGGTCGACGCCGTACGCGCGGGATCGACGTATAGTCACCAGTCACCGTCCCAGACCGCTGAGCCCCCCATTTGTGGAGTGTGCCCGTGGAAGAAGCCGAGGATCAGCGTCGCTATCACGTAGTTGTCAACGACGAAGAGCAGTATTCTATCTGGCCGGTCGGCTCCGATCCGCCACCGGGTTGGCACCAGGTGGGCGTCGAGGGTGACCGGGCGACCTGCCTGGCCCACATAGATGAGGTGTGGACTGATCTGCGTCCACGCGGTCTGCGAGAGTGGTTGGCCGCCCAGACCTGACCGGACGGCAGACACGAAGCGGGCGTCTCGATTGTTCGAGGCGCCCGCTTTTGTACGCCTGGGGGCGGGATTGAGCAAGGCCACCCAATTGACACCGGAGCTCCGCTGCCGTCGATTCACTTTCTTTTCTTGCTCTTATTTGATCTAAGGATGAACAAAGGCGCGCGAGTGGAATTACAGGCCACCAAGTGTCCAGCATCATGAACGTGTGGCACTAACACGGACAGGACCGGGTAACGGCAACTTCGTGGCTTTTTGTCATAAATAAAGTGGTCAAATCGGACCGTATCGCTTCATGCGCCGCACTCTCTCCGTCCCGACCGGGTGTTGACAGATCTGAATCGCTCTCGTATTTTCTTGTCATCCTCGATAACGCCGCAATATCGTCCTCCTTTCTGATCGACTAGCCATGCCCTCCGCGTGCCCGCAACCGAGTGCCTGGTGGCGCGTTACCGGCAATATTTCATGGTGCGCCGACAAAGCAGGTTGGGCCGATAAAGGAGGAAAGCAAACCGTGCGGTCGATCAGCAGTAGAGCGCCCGAAGTCGGCGACGACCGAC
Organism: Kribbellaceae bacterium; assembly: GCA_033851195.1. Taxonomy (GTDB): domain Bacteria; phylum Actinomycetota; class Actinomycetes; order Propionibacteriales; family Kribbellaceae; genus Kribbella. The sequence goes on from JAWWOY010000177.1 coordinate 27,494, forward strand.
CAAACACGGCCGAACCGGACGGTGAGTGTTAGGACCTACTGGCGCTCCAGCAAGGACTGTTTGTTTCACAATCATTTCGAGCCTGGCTCG
>JAWWOY010000183.1:0-10712 GCA_033851195.1 Kribbellaceae bacterium
AAGTCACGCCACCGCGTGTTGGCTGTGCCCCGCTGCACAGCAGTGACGATCTTCTCGGCGTGAATCATGTGCACCGGGTAACCCGACAGCCGGATCGGGGTACCGCCGCGAAGCCGCGGGACCGCGACGGTCATCGGTGCCGGCCAGATCGGGTCGCCGACGTTGACGTCGACATGGAACGGCAGCTTCGCGCTCGCTAGCCGAGCATCGACGTGAACGCGGACTCCGGAATACTGATCCTCGTCCCGGATGACATCCGCTGTAGCAGTCTCAGGGAAGAACTCGATGCCGTCGGCCTCGGCAGGTGATGTCTCGAGCACGGTCTGAATGACGGCGAGCACGGCCTCGGTGGAGTTGACCAGATTGACGCCGGCGAGGTCGACGTCCTTGGTCGGGCGCCGCGTCTCGAACGCAGCAAGCAGCACTCCGCCCTTGAGAACGAATCCGTCGCGTACATCGCTGACAGCGAGCCGGGCGAGGAACCCCTCGAGGACGTAGAGCTGAAGCAATTCCTGGGTGGGTCGACCGGTCAGCTTTGCCTGGCTCTTGAGGTCAAGGTAGGCGTCGCCAGCGGGCGTCCCGTGAGAAATGCGGCTCACAGAAGGATCTCCATCGTCTGGCGCAGTGGCGTGAGTGCCCGCGGGAAAGACTTCGCCATCCGCAACAGTTCCGACGGCTGGCCACCCCCTCGCAGCCATCGTTTGAGTGCCTCGTTGGCCAGGTCGGGCCCGTCGAGGTGGCGCAGCCGAAAGGCATCGATGATGCTCCGCTCGGCGGAGTAGATCCCGATCTGCCGGCCGCCCCCGATGTCTAGGAGTTCTCGGCCGATCGTGAAGGTGTCCGGGTCGAAGCTTCGCCACCTGACCGGGGCGCTTGTCTCCGGCGCCCAGGACCCGCGGGGAATCGCGATGTCGAACTCGGCAGGGATGTCGTCGATCAGTTCATGCCTCGCCAACGCCGAGCGCAGGCAGATCGTGGCCTGGGCGGACTTGGAGGCGATCTCGATCAAATCATCGTCACCCAACCAGTCGCTCTTGCGGTACAGGCCACGCGAGAGAACCGTGATGTGCCCCTCGGACAGGAGTCTGCGAAGCTGACGCTCGCTGATCCGCTCCATCGCTTCGGAGTACCGGAAGGTGTCGGGCAGTTCGGCGAGCAGCTCGTCGCTCGTCGACGTCATAACGCCACCTCCTGCGTAGGGAATCCTAGACAGCAATGCATCTACTGTAGAGGAATCCCCGCACTCTGCCGCGCACCACCCCATCGCTCACCCGACCGACCTGGACAACAAGAGCGCGTCATTGAGCTGCATCCACCGGGCCCGGTCGGTGATCGCTCCAGCCACGGCTGTGTATTCAGTCTGCGCCAGCTCCTGAACCACAACCCGGCGATGGTGCACTGAGTAACGAGACATTTGGTTTCACCGATAGAGCCGATGGCAGCCCGGCCTTGGGGGCGGGGCGCTGCCATTCGTCGCGCGCCGGCTCGGCGCACCGCATCAGGGGGGATCACCACATGTCTCATTTCCACCAACAGCCGTTCCAGTCACCGGACGGCCGACCACCTCAACAACCGCCGTTCCAGCCACCGGGACAACCGCCTCAGCAGCCGCAGTTCGGGCCGTTTCAGCACCAGACACCGCCACCCAAGCCGCCAGGCCAAGGGGCGACGTGGTGGAAGTCCAGGCCGGCCATCGGAGCCGCGACCCTCGTTCTCGGCATCCTGATCGGTTCCGCCGGTGGGAACGGTCAGGGCGATACGGCAACCGCGAGCTCGACTCCGACTGTCACCGTCAGCGTTCCGGCTGACGGCAATGCACCAGCCCCGGTCGTGACCGTGACAGCTCCGGCGCCGGCCGCCAAAACCGTCCAGGTACCCGGCCCGACAAGAACAGTGACCGCTGCGCCGCCGGGTCCGAAGGTGGCCATCGAAGAGGACGGCACCTGGCTGGTCGGCACCGATATCACGCCCGGCACCTACCGAAGCTCGGCCGGCGGTGACTGCTACTGGGCACGCCTGAAGAACACCAGTGGGGACTTCGACGCGATCCTCGCCAACGGCAACGGCGGGAACCAGGTAGTCACCGTGAAGAAGACGGACAAGGCCTTCGAAAGTGCCCGCTGCGCTCCGTGGACGAAGGTGCGATGACCGGGGTTCAGGGCCGCCGGACGGGTTGACCGGACGCACGTCCAAGAAATGTGTAACGCCGGGGTGGTTGTGACGATAAAGGGGTCAGCGGCCTGGTCTTGAGGGGGGCAAGTGGACGCTCCGTCATTCTTCGGAACGACGGCCATGGGGGTGGGGTCCCTGCAGGTGCTCGCCCGGGGCGGGGTGAGCACCTGCAGCCGGACCACGACCGACCCGGTGCGGCTGGTGACCCAGACACACCACTAGCCCTTGATGCCCACGTTCGCCATACCTTCGACGAAGCGCTTCTGGGCGAAGATGAACATCACGATCATCGGCACGGTGGCCAAGGCTGTGCCCGCCATCAGGTAGGGCCACTGGATCTCCGCCGGGTTCTGGGCGAAGATCGCGAGCCCCAGTTGCAGTGGTCTCATCGCGTCGGACGTGGTGATCATCAGCGGCCAGAGGAACCCGTTCCAGGCCGCCTCGATCTGGAAGACGCCGATGGTGATCAGCGCCGGCTTCACCAGCGGGGTCATGATCCGCAGGAAGATGCCGAACTCCCCGAGGCCGTCCACTCGGGCCGCCTGGGCCAGTTCGTTCGGGATCGACACGTAGAACTGCCGGGCCAGGAAGGTGAAGAGCGGCGCCGCGCCCAGCGGGATGATCAGACCCCACCAGGAGTTCAGCCAGCCGATGCCGCCCTGGCCGACGATGTTGTTGCCGCCGAACAGCGGGATCGACTTCACGATCAGGAACAGCGGCACCAGGATGATCTGGAACGGCACCATCAGCAGCAGGATGAAATAGCTGAGCAGCGCCTTCGAGCCGCGGATCGGCAGTTTCGCCAGCGCGTACCCGGCCGTCGTACAGACCGCCAGCGTGAACGCGGTCTCGCCGACGGCGATGAAGAGGCTGTTGCGGAAGTACCGCAGGAAGGGTGCCGTCTGCATCGCCTCGACGAAGTTGTGCCAGCGCAACTGGCCCGGCAGCCAGGAGAACTTGGCGATCTCGAGGTCGTTCTTGAAGGCGGTCAGCACCATCCACAGGAACGGCACGATCATCAGTGCCGCGCCGACGCTGAGCGCGAGATACAGGAGTACTCGGCCCAGCCGCAGTCCGGGACCTTTGGTACCGGCAGCCGCCGGGGTGGACATCGTTGCGCTAGTCATTGACATCCGCCTTCTGGAGCAGGCGTCCGAGACCGATGAAGGCTGCGATCAAGATCATCATCATGACCGTCTCGGCGGACGCGTAGCCGAGTCGCAGGGCCTGGAACGCGTTCTGATAGATGTCCAGCACCAACACCGTCGTCTCGGTGCCGGGACCGCCCTTCGTCATCACGTAGACGAGGTCGAAGACCTGGAAGGTGCCGACGATCGAGGTAACCAGGACGAAGAACTGGACTGGGCCGAGGGCCGGCCAGGTGACGTTCACGAACCTCTGCCAGCGGCTCGCGCCGTCGAGGCTGGCTGACTCCATCAAGTCTCGCGAAACCCCCTGCAGGGCGGCCAGGTAGATGATCATCTTGGTGCCGAGCCCCTGCCAGATGCCGACCACCATCAGCGAGGGCAGGGCCGTGTTCGGGTCCGACAGCCAGTGGCCGGGAGCGAAGCCGAACAGGCTCAGGACACCGTTGGCCAGACCCGAGCCCGGATTGAAGATCCACAGCCAGATGGTGGCGATGGCGACCGTCGCCGTCACTGTCGGCAGGTAGAAGGCGGTCCGGAAGAAGCCGATCGCCCGGACCTTCTGGTTCAGACCCACCGCAACCGTCAGGGCGATCGCCATCGACACCGGGATCACCACGACGGCGTACAGGATGGTGTTCACCAGGGCGGCCTGGAAGTCCTGGTCTTTGAAGAGTTCCGTGTAGTTGCCGAAGCCGACCCAGGCCCAGGAGTCACCGAAGCTGTAGTCGGTGAAGCTGAGCACGATCGCGGTCACCACCGGGATCAGGATGAAGATCCCCGAGTGCAGCAGGGCGGGCGAGAGCAATATCCAGCCGGCCCGGACCTGGCTGCGGATCAGCTTGCGGCTGTCCTTGGCCGGACTGACGCGGCGGGTGGACAGGGACGGGGTGGCGCGTTCCAGTGTGGCGCTCATCGGGACTGTCCTGCCAGGTTGGCCAGCACTTTGGCAGGGTCCTTCTGACCGAGGACCGCCTGGGTGAGCTGGGAGTCGAAGTTACCGCGCATCTCCAACCAGTTGGCCGAACCGCCCTCGTTGATGGCGTACTGGAGGCCGCCGGCAACGAACTTGCTGAGCGGATTCGACTGGGCCTGCGGCGAGTTGATCGCATCCTTGTAGGCGGGGATCTTCTTGTTCAGTTTGGCGATCGCGTCGAGCGACGCGGGTTTGGTCAGCGACTGGATGAATGACCAGGCGGCTTCTTTGTGCCGGCTCCGGGATCCGATCGAGGCCAGGTCGCCGCCGACATACTCGATCTCCTTGCCGCTGTTGAACCGGAAGAACCGCAGATCGTCGCAGTTGGCCTTGCCGATGCCCTTGTCCGAGCAGTCGACCGCACCGCCGACGATGCCCATCGCGGCCTCACCGGTCAGCACCAACGGCTGCTGGGCGGCGTTCTGCTGCCCGAAGACCTGGACGTTGTTGATCATCGACTTGATCCACTCCAACGTCTCGAGACCTTTGGCGTTGCTGAAGTTGGGCTGACCGTCGACGTACAGCGGCGTTCCGGTCGACGCCAGGAAGGTCGTGTACGACTGCCGGAAACCGGTCGGGGAAGCCAAGTCGAAGCCGGCCCGGGTGATGGTCCCCTTGGCATCGCGCTTGGTCAGTTTCTCCGCAGCGGCCTTGATCTCGGCCAGCGACGTCGGCGGCTTGTTCGGGTCCAGGCCCGCCTCCTTGAACGCACTCACCCGGAGCGCGACGGCACGGGCGTCGGCGACCAGCGGGTAGGCGTACAGCTTGCCGTTGTAGGTGGCCGCCGGAACCATTGCGGCGACGCTCTTCGCCGCGATCACCTGCGGAGTGACTCCGTAGCCGGCAAGGTCGGCGAAGATCCGCTTCGACGCGAACGGCTGGATCCACCCGACACCGGTCACCATCACGTCGTACGGGATGCCGGCCGCGATCGAGGTCGACATCTTCTCGTTCAGGTTCGCGTAGGTCGCGAAGTCCGGTTCGACCTTCATCTTCGGGTAGGTCTTCTGGAAGTCCGCGACGACCTTGTCGAACTCCTCGCGACCCTTGGTGCTCGCCGGGAAGGACGGGATCAACACCCGCAATGTCCCGGTCGCCTCGGCCGGCGGGATGCCGTCCGTGAACTTGTCGATCACCCCGTTACCACAACTACTGGCAACCAGGCCTAGGACCAAGGCCAGCACCGCCAGTCCACCTCGTGCGCCACGCTTCACAGGTGATCTCCTTCGCTGCCGTTTCGGCCACGCCAGACCTCTGAGTGCAGCGAAAGTATGGGAAAGGGCTTTCCTCGTCAATACCTCAGCGGTCGAATGATCAAACACGATCAAAACGAAACAGCGCCGGCGCCTATTCCACAAGATTCGGCGCGACTCAGACGCCGCGTTCGGGGCCTTGGTGCTGCTGCGCGGTCTGGGCACCACCTCGCCGTGAGCCGTGCCTGGTCCGGACTCAGGCGTTTCACACCGCTCATCGGCGCCGTACCACTCAGGCCGGCGCGCATTAACCCAAGTCACCAGGCGGCCTCCAATTTACCGTCGCCCAGGCGGTCAAGGGTTCGGTTCACAGCGAGCCGGACCGCGAGGGGGCCGGCGCCAGCGCACCGCAGGAAGCGCGAATCCGGAGCTCCGGGAGCAGGCTCAGGTGCTGGGTCGGCTGCGAGCGGCCGGCCGGGGCCAGGAGGCGGCGCAGCAACAGCTCGCAGGCGGTCTCGCCGATGGCCAGCTTGGGCGGGGAAACCGCAGTCAGAGGTACGACGGCCATCGCCGCCGTTACGCCGTCGTACGCGATCACGGCGAGGTCCTCCGGGACCCGCAGCCCGCTCTCCATCGCCCGCTCGATCAGCCAGGCAGCGTGCTCGTCCGAGTGCACCAGCACGGCATGCGCCTGCTGGGCCGCGCACTCGGCGAGGAAGGCGTCCAGCTGGGCGAGGGTCGCCTTGTCGTCACCCCGACGCGGCAAGACCGGCGGGGAGACGAAGAGATCCACCCCGAGGGAGCCGGCCGCCTGGTCGATGCCCAGCCGTAGCCAGTGCGCAGTCACCGTCGCGGACAGGCTGACCCCGATCCGCCGGTGCCCGAGGGAGGCGAGATGCCGCAGCGCCAGCATCGCGCCGTACGCGTGATCGGTCCGGACGTGGTCGTACTCCCTGCTGACGTGCGGGAAGCCGAAGGCCCGCTCCATCAGCACCACCGGTACGTCGATGTCGTCGAGCCAGCCGCCTAGGTCCGCCGCCTGGCCGTCACCGAGGGCGGTACTGAGCAGCAACCCGGCGACGCCGACGCCGAGCACCTTCTCGAGCCGCTCCTGTTCGACCGCGACGTCGTACCCGGTGACACCGAGCACCAGGCGGGCGCCGTACCGGTCGGCCGTCGCTTCGGCGCCGCGGATGACGTCGGCGTAGTAGAACGTCGAGCTGGGCACCACGATGCCGATGGTCAACTGGCTACCCGGGCTCGATTCCGCGGCAGCCGGGCTGATCCCGACGGCGCCGCCGTGCACCCGCCGGAGCAGTCCGGCCGAGTCCAGCTCGCCGAGATCCCGGCGTACTGTGATCGCGGAGACGCCGAGCTCGGCGGCCAACTCGGCCACCCGGAGCCGGCCGTGACGGCGCAGACTCCGCAGGATCAGCTCGTGGCGCTCCGGTGCAAGCATTCGTCCTCTGGCTGGTTCCGACGTCGGTGATTGTTCGTGATCATACGATCATGACTGTCGATCATGACCGCTGAGACGAGAGGTGCCGTGTGACTGAGGCCAACCGCGCGAGCCGGACCACCACCGCCGTGATGGGCAAGGTGTCGCTGGTCGGGGATCTGCTGATGCTGCAGTTGCTCTTCCTGATCTGCAGCATCGGCATCGTCACCCTGGTCCCGGCGGCGTTCGCGCTCCAGCGGGTGTTGCCCGACGCCATCGGGCAGGAGCATCCAGCGCTGGCGCGACGGTTCTGGCGGCAGCTGAAATGGGCCTTCCGCCGCTTCTGGCTTGCTGGCCTCGGTCTGTACGTCGGCAGCATCGCGCTGGCGACGGGCATCCTCTTCTGGATCTCCACCAACGGGCCGATCCGGTTTGTCGCACTGCTGATCCTGATTCCTCTGACCGGTCTGCTGGTCGGCCTTTACCTCAGTGCGCTGGCTGTTCTACCGGGGGTCGGCGACGACGTCACCTGGCGGACTCTGCTCCAAACCGCCAATATCTTCCTGCTACGGCGGTCGCTGGCGGTGGCCGGCGGTGTCATCGGACTCGCCACCTGGCTGTTGCTGCTGGTCAAGTTGCCGACGCTCTTCGTCGTCGGCTCGGGCCTGGTCCCGGCGGTACTGGCCTACTTCATCGGGCGAACCACGACGGCGAAGGACAAGAAGGCCGAGCAGACCAGCTGAGTGTCCCGTCAACGAGGGACACTAGATTCCGGCTTCCCGGGAAAGTTCCGGCCCCGATGTCCATCTGGCCGGGTCTGGTCCGACGTGTAGGTAGAACACCTCCACGGACCAGAAGGAGAACCCGGATGTACGCGAAGACGGATGACCTGGCCGCTGAGCCGATGGCGCAAGGAAGCCGCTCGCGCTGGCTGGCCCTCTACGTGCTCTGCGCCGGCATGTTGATGATCGTGCTCGACGTGACCGTGGTGAACGTGGCCCTGCCGGCCGTCCAGGACGACCTCGGCTTCACCAGTTCCAGCCTCGCCTGGGTGGTGAACGCCTACCTGATCGCGTTCGGCGGGCTGCTGCTGCTCGCCGGGCGCCTCGGTGACCTGATCGGGCGCCGGACCGTCTTCCTCAGCGGGCTGACCGTGTTCACCATCGCCTCGCTGCTCTGCGGGCTGGCAACGACCCAGGAACTGCTGATCGCGGCCCGCTTCGTGCAGGGTATCGGCGGCGCGCTGACCTCCGCGGTCATCCTGGGCATGATCGTCACGCTGTTCCCGGAGCCTCGGGAGCAGGCCAAGGCGATCGGCGTCTACGCGTTCGTCGCCTCGGCCGGCGGCTCGATCGGACTGCTCGCCGGTGGTGTCCTCACCCAGGCGATCAACTGGCACTGGATCTTCTTCGTGAACCTGCCGATCGGCGTCGTCACCGCAGTACTGGCCGTCAAGCTGATCGGCAAGGACACCGGCATCGGCCTTGGCCGCGGCACCGACGTACCGGGTGCGGCCCTGATCACCGGCGCACTGATGGTCGGCGTGTTCACCATCGTGAAGCCCGCCGCCGAGCTGGGCTGGACCGCGGGCCGGACCATCGCCCTGGGCCTGCTCTCGCTGACCCTGCTGGCCTGTTTCATTGTCCGTGAGGCGACCGCGGCCAACCCGCTGGTACCGCTGCGGATCTTCAAGTCGCGCAACCTGACCGGCGCCAACCTGATCCAGGCGCTGTCCAGCTCGGGCATGTTCGGCATCTTCTTCCTCGGCTCGCTGTACCTGCAGCGTGTTCTCGGGTACGACGCCCTGCACATCGGCCTGGGCTTCCTGCCGACCACACTGGTGATGGGCCTGCTGTCGGTCCGCTACTCGGAGAAGCTGGTCACCCGGTTCGGGCCGCGCCGTCCGCTGATCGCAGGGCTGGTCCTGGTCGTCGCCGGCCTGGCGCTGTTCACCCAGGCCCCGGTCGACGGCAGCTACCTCGTCCATGTGTTGCCGGTGATGATCCTGCTCGGCTTCGGTGGCGGCATCTGCTTCCCGGCTCTGATGGGACTCGCGATGGCCGACACCACGGGTGAGGACGCTGGACTTGCCTCCGGGCTGATCAGCACCACTGCCGAGGTCGGCGCCGCGCTTGGACTGGCCGTACTGGCCACGCTGTCGTCGACCCGCAGCGAGACCCTCACCGCAGCCGGCAAGTCCACCGCGGTGGCCCTGATCGGCGGCTATCACCTGGCCTTTGCCATTGCCGGCGTGATCGTCGCCGTCTCGGTGGTCATCGCCTGCACCGTGATGCGCCCCGCCCGCAGCGCCGACAGCGTCGTACCGGAGTCGTCCGCCGAGGAAAAGGACCTCGCCGTCGACGCCGCCTGACCGATTGGCCGGGCCGGGAGCGGTGGTTGTGGACAAGGTATCCCCGGTTGCCCGTGGGATAGGGAAGGATGAGGGCGGTGACGGGGCCTGCGGCCGAAGCGGCAGGATACTCGTCTGAATCGGACGCAGAGGGGACACGGGACAGTGGTTTTGCAGTCGGTCGAGCAGAAGATCGCCGAGGAACTCGGAGTCGGCGAGGGGCAGGTCCGAGCCGCGGTCGGGCTGCTGGACGAGGGCTCGACGGTCCCGTTCATCGCGCGGTACCGCAAAGAGGTCACCGGCATGCTCGACGACGCGCAACTGCGCACGCTCGAGGAGCGGCTTCGCTACCTGCGTGAACTGGAGGAGCGCCGGCAGACGGTGCTCGAGTCGATCGAGAGCCAGGGCAAGCTGGATGACGCGCTGAAGGCTCAGATCCTCGCCGCGGACACCAAGTCCCGGCTGGAGGACATCTACCTGCCGTTCAAGCCGAAGCGCCGGACCAAGGCGATGATCGCCCGCGAGGCCGGGCTGGAGCCGCTGGCAGACGGCCTGCAGTCCGACCCGACAGTCGATCCGCAGGCGGCGGCCGCGGTGTTCGTGAACCCCGATCTCGGCGTGGCCGACGTGCAGGCGGCGCTGGATGGTGCCCGGTCGATCCTGGTGGAGCGGTTCGCCGAGGACGCCGACCTGATCGGCGAACTGCGGGAGCGGCTCTGGTCGCAGGGCCGGCTGGCGTCGGCCGTGCGCGAGGGCAAGGAGACGGACGGCGCGAAATTCTCGGACTACTTCGACTTCGACGAGCCGTTCACGAAGATGCCGTCACACCGGATCCTGGCGATGTTCCGTGGTGAGAAGGAGGACGTGCTCTCGCTCAGCATCGAGCCGGAGCCGGCCGGTGCGGAGACCGTCGAGGGCCCGACGGCGTACGAGGCGACGATCGCCCGCAAGGTCGGCGTGGAGAACAAGGGCCGGCCGGCCGATCCCTGGCTGGTGGACACGGTCCGCTGGGCTTGGCGGACGAAGATCCTGGTCCACCTCGGCATCGACCTGCGGATGCGACTGCGGCAGACCGCCGAGGACGAGGCCGTCCGGGTCTTCGCGTTCAATCTGCGCGATCTGCTGCTGGCCGCGCCGGCCGGCACCCGCGCCACGATGGGGCTCGACCCAGGCTTCCGGACCGGCGTCAAGGTGGCTGTGGTGGACGCGACCGGCAAGGTCGTCGCGACCGGGGTGATCTACCCGCACGTGCCGCAGAACCAGTGGGACAAGTCGATCGCCACGCTGGCCCAGCTGGCCGCCGCGCACCAGGTCGATCTGATTGCCATCGGCAACGGAACGGCCTCGCGCGAGACGGACAAGCTAGCCGCCGAACTGATCGCGAAGCACCCGGATCTGAAGCTGACCAAGGCAGTCGTGTCCGAGGCGGGCGCCTCGG
>JAWWOY010000236.1:0-15803 GCA_033851195.1 Kribbellaceae bacterium
CCCGGCGCCGACGACGAGACCGAGCCGCCGCTCGGGCATCTGGGCGACATCGCGTTGTGCCCGACGGTGGCCGCTGCGCAGGGTTCGAAGGCCGGCCACGGCACCTGGGCCGAACTGGAGTTGCTGACCGTGCACGGCATCCTGCACCTGCTCGGCTACGACCATGCGGAACCCGCCGAGAAGGCAGAGATGTGGGACGTCCAGGGCCGTTTGCTGGAAGCATGGCGAGCACCGGGAATCCGGCTCGGACAGGAGTGACGTTCCAGTGACCTACCACGACGGCGTTCTGCTGGTTGTGGCTGCGGTGCTCGTTCTGCTCGCCGGCTTGATCGCCGGCGCCGAGGCGGCCATCTCGTCGTACTCCAAGGTCCGCGCGAACGAGCAGGTGGAGCACGGCAACACCCGCGCGATCCGGCTGCGGAACCTGCTGGAGGATGCGCCGCGGTATCTCAACAGCCTGCTGCTGGTCCGCCTGATCTTCGAGATCACGGCGATCGTGTTGGTGGCGCAGGCGCTGTCGGGCGTTTTCGAGGTCACCTGGGTGCACATCCTGGTCACGGCAGCGGTGATGGTCGTGGTGTCGTACGTGATTGTCGGCGTCGCGCCCCGCACGCTGGGACAGCAGCACTCGGACCGGTTCGCGATGGCGTCCGCCGGACCGGTGATGGCGCTGACCAGTGTGCTCGGGCCGTTGCCGAAGCTGCTCATCAAGCTCGGCAACGCGCTGACACCGGGCAGGGGGTTCGCTGAAGGTCCGTTCGCGACCGAGGCCGAGTTGCGCGCACTGGTCGACCTGGCCGAGAAGTCCTCGGTGATCCAATCAGGCGAGCGGCAGATGATCCACTCCGTCTTCGAGTTGGGCGACACCATCGTTCGCGAGGTGATGGTGCCGCGCACCGACATGGTCTACATCGAGCGGCACAAGAAGCTGCGCCAGCTCACCTCGCTCGCATTGCGCAGCGGCTACTCCCGGATCCCGGTGGTCGGCGACTCCCTGGACGACATCCTCGGCGTGGTCTACCTGAAGGACGTGATGCGTCGCGTCTACGACAACGCGCAGGCCGAGTCGACCGAGCGGGTCGAGTCGGTGATGCGGCCCTGCATGTACATTCCCGACTCCAAGCCGGTGGACGAGCTGCTCCGCGAGATGCAGGCGGCCCGGATGCACGTCGCGATCGTGGTCGACGAGTACGGCGGTACCGCCGGCCTGGTCACCATCGAGGACATCCTGGAGGAGATCGTCGGCGAGATCACCGACGAGTACGACGCAGCGCCGGAATCCGTGCAGGCGTTGTCCGACGGCTCCTACCGGGTGTCCAGCCGATTCCCGATCGACGAGCTCGGCGAGCTGTTCGGCGTACCGCTGGACGATGACGACGTGGACACGGTCGGCGGGTTGATGGCCAAGCTGCTCGGCAAGGTGCCGATCCCCGGTGCCGAGGTGGAGATCGAGGGGCTCGGGCTGTCCCTCACAGCGGAGCGGCCGTCCGGTCGCCGCAACCAGGTCGGTACTGTGCTGGTCCGGCGTAGCGAGCCGGCCGACCAGCCGCAGGACGGCAGTCAACAGACTGCCGACCGTTGATCCTTGGGGAGTTACATGTCCGCTGACCTCTCGGCCGAGGACGCCAAACTAGTCACCCTGGCCCGTGCGAGCCGTGCTCGCACCCGGGCGGCTGAGGGTGCCGCCGTGCGCGACACCGACGGCCGGACCTACGCAGCCTGTACGGTGCAGCTGGACACGGTACGGCTGACCGCTCTGCAGTTGGCGGTGGCAATGGCGGTGTCGTCCGGGGTGAAGGGGATCGAGGCCGCGGCAGTGGTCACCGACGAGGCCCTGGTCGACGTCGAGGTGGTCCGCTATTTCGGCGGCGCCGCTCTTCCGGTAGTCGTTGCCAATGGCAACGGAGAGGTTCGTGATGTCGTCCACACCTGAGCTCGTGTTCCGCAGCGGTTTCGCCTGTTTCGTCGGCCGGCCGAACGCGGGAAAGTCGACCCTGACCAACGCGCTCGTCGGCCAGAAGATCGTGATCACCTCGTCCAAGCCGCAGACCACCCGGCACGCGGTCCGCGGCATCGTGCACCGGCCGGATGCGCAGCTGATCCTGGTCGACACCCCGGGGCTGCACAAGCCGCGCACGCTGCTCGGTGAGCGGCTGAACGACGTGGTGAAGACGACCTGGGCCGAGGTCGACGTGATCGCCATCTGCCTGCCGTCGAACGAGCGGATCGGCCCCGGCGACCGGTTCCTGGTCACCGAGGCCGCCAAGGTGGCCAAGACGCCGAAGATCGCGCTGGCGACCAAGTCCGACCTGGTCGGGCCGGACCGGATGGCCGAGCACCTGAGCGAGATCGGCGCGCTGGGGGAGTCGGTCGGGATCGAGTGGGCCGCGGTGATCCCGGTGTCGGCCACGGACGGCTTCCAGACCGAGTTGGTCGCCGACGAGTTGGTCAAGCAACTGCCCGAGGGCCGGCCGCTCTACCCCGACGGCGACGTCACCGACGAGCCCGAGGAGATCCTGGTCGGCGAGCTGATCCGCGAGGCCGCGCTGGAGGGCGTGCGGGACGAACTTCCGCACTCGATCGCCGTCACCATCGACGAGATGGGGCTACGCGAGGGGCGCCCGGCGGACAAGCCGCTGGTGGACATCTACGCCAACCTCTACCTGGAGCGGGACAGCCAGAAGGGCATCATCATCGGCCACAAGGGCACCCGGCTCCGCGAGGTCGGCGCCAACGCCCGCCGCCAGATCGAAGCCCTGCTCGGTACGCCGGTCTACCTCGACCTGCACGTGAAGATCGCCAAGAACTGGCAGACCGACGCCAAGCACCTGCGCAAACTGGGCTTCTAGCCGGACATCAGATCCCGCTTCTGGTAGTCCATCGCGCGGGCGATCACCCGGTAGCCGAGCTGGTCGTTGATACCGATCATGTGGTCGTTCGACTCCGCGTTCCAGGTGTCGATCTGGGCCAGGGCGGGTTCGGCCTCGCGGATCCAGAGCAGCATCGCGGTCTTGACCAAAGCTCCGAGCCGGTGACCGCGGTGAGCACTGTCCACGGAGGTGTCGTGCTGCTCAGCGATGTGCGGACGCTCCCGCTCGACGGCGATGATCGAGTGGCCGGCGAGGATACCGGTCGCCCGTTCTCGCGCGACCACCCGGTAGAGCGTCCGGTCGTGGCCGGCCTGCGCGACCTCGTAGGCGCGGAGCCGCTCCCGGCTGAAGACGTCGTCGTCGATCTCCAGAGCATCCCGTGGGGCATCGTTGATCGCCGCCGTCAGCGCCACCATGCCGTCCAGTAGTTCTTCGGGCAGCTCACCCGAGATTCGGATCAGCTCGTACGCCGTTGAAGCCCGCGTCGCCTCGTCGTACAGCTTCTGAACGGTGGTCCAGTCGAGCGTGGTGAGGTCCTGGCGGCGGTTCACCTCGATCGACTTCTGCTCGTAGCCGTGCCGCCGGGCGAACGCGTGGGCCTTCGGCAGATCCCATTCGGCGAACCCGAGTGAGGTCCGGCCCGATCCGCCGGCCAGCTTCTCGCCGTACGCGAGCAACTCACTCCCGTAACCGCGGCCCCGGTGATCGGGATGGATCTCCACATCGAACCAGGCCAGCTGGGGGTTGTCGTAGGTCGGCATGAACACCTTGAGGAAACCCGCCACGGCCCCGTCCGTGTCGCGGGCCAGGTAGGCCTCGCCGGCGTCACCGTCCCACCCGTGCCGTAGGCCGGCAGCAAAACCGCGCTCCGTCGGCTGGACGGCGTCCGGGCAGTCGACACCGGCCGTTGCTGTCAGCAACGCGACGGCTTCGGCGCAGGCTGCGGTGTCGTCTGGCTGAACTCTCTTGATGTCCACTTGTTCAGAGTGCCCTCCCTGGTGCAGCTAGGCGAATGGTTTTATTCAGCTCCCGCGCCACGAAAATTGAGTTGCTCTGGCAGCATGACCCCCGCAGGATCTCCCCATGACCGCGATTGCTGCCACCTTGTCGCTGACTGCCACCGTTCGACCGGTGCGGCTCCAGCAGCAGGCCGGCCGACTGTGGAGGCCGATTCACGCTCGGACCTGACCGCTGCCCTGGTCGCGGGGCTCCTCGCTGGTTATGGCATCGCCATGCCGGTGGGAGCTGTCGGGACCTACCTGGTGGCCCTTACGGCTCGGACATCCCTGAGGATCGGCGTTTGTGCTGCACTCGGTGTGGCAACCGCCGACGGCCTCTATGCGTTGATCGCAGCGCTTGGTGGTTCGGCACTGACGCCCGTTCTCCAGCCGATCATGCTTCCTATGCGCTGCGTCTCGGCCTTGGTGTTGATCGCGCTGGCGGTGCGAGGCGGAGCTGCGGCGATCGGCCAATTCCGAAGGCTCCCGACGTCCAGCCGGGTTCGTGGGACACCAGTGGGCCCAGTCCGGGCCTATCTGGGGTTGCTAGGGATGACGATGCTGAATCCGATCACCGTGATCTACTTCGCGGCGCTGGTACTCGGGCGCCAGACCACAAGTGCTCCCGACAACCTGCAGCAGGTCGTTTTCATCCTTGCCGCCTTCGTCGCATCCGCCAGTTGGCAGCTACTCCTGGCCGGCAGTGGTGCATTGCTGGGTCGAGTTCTGACCGGCCGTCGCGGGCGGCTCGCCACGGCCCTAGCCTCCAGCACCCTGATCTGCGCCATCGCCGTGCACCTGCTCATCACCGCGTTCTAGGACACTATCCGCCGGCTCAGGCCGTCAGGTGGAATCCGGCAGCGAAGTCCAGTGCGACGGCGAACGTCAGGTACATCAGCCACAGCCCGGTCACCGTGTGAACCACCCCGAGCAGGCGGATGGAGAGTTGCGATCCGAACGCCATGAAGAAGTCACAGACGTACACCAGGGCGAGCCCGATGAACAGGAGCCCTACCGGCCAGTCCCCGGCGTGGAAGAAGACGATCAACCCGAGCACGGAGATGAGGAAGAAGGCGACGGACATGCCCGCATTGGGGCGTATGTCGTTGCCGCGGTACCGGTTCCAGCCGAGGCAGAACCAGTGAATGCCGTACGCGGAGAACGCAAGTGCGGCCATGTAGAGGGCTTTGTTGCCGCTGAAGACCTGGAACCACGTCAGTCCGACGAACAGAGTCAGCCCGGTCAGCAGCTGGCAGAATCCGGGCATCCAGATGCCCCACGTTCCCAGCGCACGGTCGACCGGCTCGTCGCGAGGAGGAAAGCCGAACAGCTCCTGCGGACCCCAGATCAAATAGCCCGTCCCCAAGCCGAAGAAGCCGAGGGCGAGCGGCGGGAAGATCGACGGAGCGAAGGCGATGGTCGTCATCGTCGGCTTACCGCTGTAGCCGGGGAATGCTCGAGTGGGACCTCGAATAGGACATAGTGATCACTTCTCCAGATGTGCCAGATGTGAGATGGACGGAACGACGGCGCTCATCCAGTGCCGCCGCGCCGGAAGACTGCGACAGCCATCGCGATGTAGCGCTCATGTCGGCGGGGTGATTACGTGCCCGTAGGCGATGAGCTGCAGGGCGACATCGGTGACGGTGCCGGCCGGGATCGCGAACCCGATCCCAGGCGCCGTGCCGCCGATCTGCGGATCCGTAGCCGTGAGCGTCGGGATCCCGATCACCTCGCCGGCGAGGTTGACCAGGGCCCCTCCGCTGTTGCCTGGATTGATCGCGGCCGATGTCTGAATGACGTGGGAGAGAGTGGCTCCAGGGGTGCCGTCGCCGGTGGACTCGACGACCTTCCGGCCAGTCGCCGAGACGATTCCCTCGCTGGTGCTTCCCTGCAGACCGAGCGGGTTCCCCATCGCGAGTACGACGTCGCCTACCTGGATCGCGCTCGGCGGGCTGAACTTCGCCGGCGTGAGCGGCGTTGGCGAGTTCACAGTGATCACGGCCAGGTCGGATGCAGGGTAGGTGCCGACGAGACGTCCCGACAGGGCCGAGCCGTTCACCAGGACGCTGAAGGTTTTCGCGGTCCCCACCACGTGGTTGTTGGTCACGATGTCGCCGGTGTCGTCGAAGATCACGCCGGACCCGAGCCCGGTCGACGTCTGGATCTCTACGACGGACGGCAAGACGGTGCGGACGGTGTCGACGAAGGCGTTCTGTAGATCCTGTAGACCGGGTGCGGAGCCGGCCGTCGCGCTTGTGGTCGAGGTAGCGGTGGGGGTGCAGGCCGTTGCCACGAGCACCGAAGCCAGGAGCGCCGTGCCCACACCCCACCCACGGGTGCGGACCAGCGCAGCGAGGCCGTGCTCGCGGTCGAGGTTCATCGAGCTGCTCCCCACAGGTGGTTGTCGGCGCAGGCGTTCGGTGCCTGCTGGTCTCTCCGCCATGCTGGTCGAATCCGCGGTCGCCCCACATCACCTAACCGGCTAAGCATTTGCTGGGGCGGGATCAGGGTGCCAGAGCGATCTGGCGTGCGTGGATCTCGATCTCTGCGCCGGCCAGTCCGCGAAGCAGCAGCCGATAGGAGAACGCGTCACGGTGCACGTGCGCGGGACGGAGCTTGTCCCCGGCGGCGCGCTGGGCCAGCAGGTGACGGGTGCGTTGACTGACACCGCCGAGTGCCAGCCGACGACCGTCGGACAGCTCCAGGGCAATGCCGTGCGGCGACCTCGAGATCATCAGCACGTGCCCTACTTCGCTGGCCACGTAGCGCGCCAGCTGCCTTTCCAGACGACGCAGTTCCTCCAGTGCGATCTGTTCGAGGCGCGCGTCGAGCTCCCGCAGCTCGGGCGTGCGGATCGGGTGGTCCAATGGGTCGCGTCTCGCGCGGCCGCGGCGCCGCCAGGATCCTCCAGCGAGCCAGTAGGTCGCATCGGTGACAAGGAAAAGCACCGCGACAAACACGATGATGAGCATGTGGATCTCCCTTCCAGGTGGCGTCGGCGCCGACGTCATGCGCTGTGCGGTGCCTGCTCACGTTCGACGGCGAGCCGTGCGAGCTCGACGCGGGAGCGGATGTCGAGCTTGCGGAACACCTGGCGAAGGTGGAACGCGACGGTGTGCGCGCTGATGAACATCTCCGCCGCGACCTGGCGGTTGGTCAGACCCAGTGCGACCAGTTCGGTGACCTGCTCCTCTGTCGAGGTCAGGCTCTGCCAGCCGGTTTCCGGGCGCTGTTCGTAGGTCCAGTGCCTGACCCGGACCCCGAGGTCCCGCAGCAGCAAACGCACCCGAGCGCTGTCGCGGGAGGATCCGATCTGGTCGTAGCAGGTGAGGGCCTCGCGGTATTGCTCGATGGTTCGTTCGCGCAGACCACGATCGGCGCAGTCAACCGCTCGCCTCTCGGCGGACGATGCCCGAGCCCAGAGAACGGTGTGGTCGCGCACGACGTCGTGCGGTGAACGGAGGGCAACGCTCCTCAGTTCGATGTGCTGATCGTGCGTCATCTGTGGCCCCTTGGTCATCGTGAGCTTCGGCCGGCCCTGGCAGTACCGACGATCATCGTTCCGGGATCCGGATGGCGTGGGCACCGATCAACTACGCAGATCGGTACCCTGGGTAATGCCGATGGCCCGGATTCGCTGGTCGCCATGACTTCCGGCTTTACGCCAAGCCTGGCTTGGAACGGGCGCCTACGTCGCCACGGCCAGCGGCCATCTTCGGGTAGTGGCTGGGTGTACTGGCAACTACCGGCTAGCCGGTATCCGTCGGCTGGCCCGGGGCGAGGAACAGTGTTCCGCGCAGGCTGCCTCTTGCGGTACGGACCGCGACGGTGATCCAGGTGGCGACGAGGCCGAAGTAGAACAGCACGGCGGCCACGCGGAAGAGGTCCGATCCAGTGTGCAGAGCGAGGCCGGAGGTGCCCTCGGTTGTGGATCCGACGGCGAAGATGAACGACCACCAGGTCAGCGAGAACGGAAGGTGTTCGCGGGCGGTACGTATCGTGATGGCCCCCGCGATCGCACCCCACAGCAGGCCGAACCCCCAGACCGGAACACCGTAGACGACGCCGAACGCCTGCAGGGCGGTCGAGTACGGTGCGGGTAGGGCCTGGGAGGCGACACCGCCCAGCAGATTGGCGGCGGCGATCGACTGCCCCAGCGGCCCCAGTACGATCCAGAGGGTGGGCACCATCGTCGCGTCTCCCGTCTTGTAGACGGCAAGGCGGTACCAGAGCAGCGTGATGACCACGATCGAGGCAAGCACCGACAGCCCGAACATCGCGTAGCACGACAGCAGCAACGCAAGCCTGGCCTGCCCCGGGGGCGCGTACGGCACCAGCAGGGCGCCCGTGGCGGCCGACACCGTGGGTGCCACAACCGGCATCAGCCAACCGCCGAACGGGCTGTCGGGTCTGGGTCTCACGTCGTGCCGGGTGAACATGACGAACGGCATCACCGTGGCGGCGGCCAAGCCGGTCGCGGTGCCGGCGAGCCACAGAATCCAGTCGATGTCGACGGCGGCCCGCAGGCCCAGAACATCCCGGCCGAGCAGGAGCGTCCCGGCTCCCACCGTGAGCATGGCCATCGGCGGCGCGCCGTAGAAGTGGCCCATCACGGGGTTGAGAAGGTGGCGTCGGGCAGCGCCGGGGTGGCACACCCAGTGGGTGATGGTCGCCGCTGTCAGGGCGACGAACAGGAAGGCCGCGAGCGCCCAGACAGCAAGGGCGGCGGTGTGCAGGCCACGCGGCTGCCACGGCAGTGTCACAGCGGCAACAGCGACGATGCCGGTGCCCATGATCGAGGCGTACCAGTTCGGCGTCAGGTTGGAGAAGATCTGGGACGGGCGCGTCAGATCCCGCAGGAGACCCGCCTGCGCCGGGCGAGGACGCTGCATAGCGCCTCGGGACACTTAGTGCACCTTGGCCTTGAGGAACGCGACCGCCCGGTCCCAAGCCTGCTTGGCGTACCGCTCGTTGTACGTGCCCATCTTGTTCTTGTCGTTGTGGAACGCGTGCCCGGCGGGATAGTAGAAGAACTCGACGCTGTCGCTGGACTCGTCGCGGATCTGCTGCTCCTGCGCGCGTGCCTGCTCGACCGGGTAGAAGTCGTCCTGCTCGCCGTAGTGGCCCTGGATCGGCGCGGTGACGGTGCGGTACTGATCGGGAACGGCCGGCCCCACGCCGTAGAACGGCACCGCCGCGCTGATCTTCTCGCCCTGCTGCGCCGCGAGCTGCAGGACGAAGCCGCCGCCCATGCAGAATCCGACCGTCCCGACCGTCGTCGAGGTCACGGAGGGGTCGGCGAGCAGGAAGTCGACGGCGCCGGCGAGATCCTTCGCGGCCTGCTCGACCGGCAGCTCCGCGAGCATCTGGCCGGCCGTGTCTGCGTCGTGGGCGACCCGACCGCCGTAGAGGTCCGGTGCGAGGGTAACGAATCCCTCGGCGGCGAGCCGGTCGGCGACCTCGGCCATGTGGTCGTCCAGACCCCACCATTCCTGGATCAGGATCACCCCTGGGCCCGACCCGCTCTGCGGCTTCTTCAGGTAGCCGTGGGCCTGTCCGCCGTTGCTGGCGAATGTCACGTTCTGGCGTGGATTGACCTCATTCATGGCAATGCCTCTCGATCCGTTCGTGATAGTGCAAAGGTGAAGGTTGGTTGCTCAGGCCTCAGACCGGCGGACAGCACCCGCGAGCCGCGGTGAGTCGTACGCCGGCCGCTCGCCGCCGATCCACGTGTCGATGTCCGGCGCGTGCGGGCGCGCCCCGCCGAGCAGCAGGACACCAAGGATCAGCGCACCTGAGATCAAACAGAGCACGACGAGGATGAGCACGGCCACCTTGATGCCAGCGACCGGATCGCTGAACAGCGTCACGAACTGCGCCACGACAGGGGCGACGAGGAACGCAGCCTCAGAGCGCAGCAGTTCCACGAGGGCAAACGTTGGCCCCAGCCGGTTGGACGGCACGCTGAGCCCGGCCATGAACAGACCCGGCGCCACCCCGGCTCCGGCGGCGAACCCCAGCAGCAGGCCCGCGACCGCGACCAGCGTGTTCGCGTGGCCCGGACCGAGCCAGAGCAGCAGCGCGCCACCGAGAGCGGTCGTGCCGAGTCCGCCCAGAGCGAGCACCGGCAGCCACCGCGAACGCATCACCAGCTTGAACAGCACCGCCGCTACAGCGACGCCGGCGACTTGGGTAGCAAGAATCGTGCCCGTCAGCACCGGTGAATCGTGCTGAACCTGCAGCAGATAGACCACCGCCAGGTCGACAAGTGCGGTGACCGCGGCTCCCGTGACCATGGCTGTCGCGATGCCGGTGACGGGCAGTGTGTGCGCGATCAGCTTGAGTGGCATCAGGGGGCGGTCCTTGCGGTACTGCCGCACCAGCAGCATGAGCAGTGCGAGCAGCCCGACCGCCACAGGTAGGAAGAAGGCCGGGGAGCCGAATCCGCCACGGATCAACCAGGAAACGCCGAAGAAAGGCAGGAACGTCGCCGCGAGGGCCAACGGGATCCCCGACTCGTCGAAGCCCGTACGCGGTGACATGGGGAGGTCGCGCCGGAAGGCGAGCAGTCCCAGCAGTGCGCCGCCGACGCCGATGACTGCCACCACGACGAACAGCAACCGCCAAGCCCCACTGGCGGCCACGACACCGCCGATGACCGGTCCGATGGTCACCATGCCGAACAGGCCGAGGTTGACGAACGCGGCGCTCAGTGGCACCCGAGCCGCGCCATGTTTGGTGACCAGCGGCGGAAGCGCGACCACCAGCAACATGCCGGTCGCGATCCCCTGCACAACCCGCCCGACGGTGTAGACGCCGATAACGGGCGCCAGGGCCACGAGCAGCGACCCCACGGCGAAGCCCGCCTCGGTCACGACGTACAGGCGCCACGTCGGCAGCCGCTGGATCAGGTCCGCGGCCACCACGGCCCCGAAGGCGTACCCGGCGTTCGACAGCCCCTCCGCCAGTTGGACCCCGAAGGTGGAGGTGTGCAGGTCAAGGGACACCTGCTGAGTGGTGAACAGTGAGACGGTGGCCAAGACGATGAAGGGACACAAAGCCAGGAGCACCAGTGACACCGCCGCGGGGTAGCTGCGCGCCAGCGGCGGATGGCTCCGGTCTCGCGTCATTTGAGAAGTGGTCACGTCGAATCTCCGATCTCCTCGGAGGTCAGCAGCCGGCGGCCGTGCAGCCAGAAGAGAAGCAA
Source organism: Kribbellaceae bacterium (assembly GCA_033851195.1). Classification (GTDB taxonomy): domain Bacteria; phylum Actinomycetota; class Actinomycetes; order Propionibacteriales; family Kribbellaceae; genus Kribbella. Next base: position 11,079 of record JAWWOY010000236.1, read on the forward strand.
GAAGGACGGCGCGACGAGGACCAGGGCGACGACCGCCAGAACGACCAGTGTGCTGAGGGTCGCGCCGGGCGCGCCGGCGTTGCTGAGGGTGAGACTGGTTCCCGGCAACACGGTCGGGTACTGCGCGACACCCCAGCCCCAGACGAAGGCCGCGACTCCGACCCACGCGATCGGCCGAAGGCCGCGCAAGCGTCGGGTCGTGAGATTTGCCAGGACTAGGATCCCGCAGACTCCAGTCAAGATCACCAGCGGCAGAGCACGGCCGGTGAGTCTGTCGAACATCTGCCTGTTCGCATTGTGTAGCTCTGCCAGGGTGACCAACGACAGCACTCCGGTGACGATCCCCGCCAGTTGAGCCCGGCGGATGAAGTACCTCTGCAGCCGGGTGTCGTTTCGACGCTGCGCCTCGTGCACCAGGTAGACCGCAGCCAGATAGGCGCAAGCACCGACGAAGACGACTCCGCAAAGAATGGAGGTGGCACCCGTCCAACTCGCTGAGCTCGAGTGTGTCGCGTCAGCTGGAACCGCTCCGGCAGCGATACCGCCGACGACGCATCCCATGAAGAACGGCGTCAGCAGCGAGGACAGCGCGAAGATTGCGCCGAGCGCACGCCGCATGCTCAGGCGATGAACCTCCTTGCCGAAGGCGAACGCGGCTCCTCTCAGCACGATTCCGAAAGCGGCCAACCAGAGCGGCACCGCATCGGCCGACGCCACCGCGGCAAAGGCCTCCGGATAACCCGTCCAGAACAGCACCAGCGCAAAGATCAGCCAGACGTGGTTCGACTCCCACACCGGCGTTATCGAGTCCTCGATCAGCTGTCGTGGTCGCTCGCCGGCGATGTCACCGCCGGCCACGAGATTCCACAGGCCCGCGCCGAAGTCCGCGCCGCCGAACGTGACGTAGAGCGTGATGGCCGCCAGCAGCACACCGCCCACCAAGGCCGGGATCATCGTCGTACCCCCGCGACCGAAGCGTACTGATCGAGCGGCTGGTCAGGGGCGCCGTCGGCTGCGCTTTGAGCGTCCATCACTCTCCAACGTCGTGACATGACTCGCAGCAGCATGATCGTGCCGAGGCCCAGCGCGGCGTACACGATGACAATCCCGGTCAGCGTGGGTACGACGTTGTTCGTCGTCGCGGCCTGCGCGGTGGTGAGTAGTTGGTAGACGACCCAGGGCTGGCGCCCGACCTCGGTGACGATCCAGCCGCTCTCCATGGCGACTACCGCGGCTGGTCCGCAGACCAGTCCAAGGAGCCAGAACAGTCTGGTCTTCGGTAGTTCCCGGCGCCGCCAGTAGACCAGCAGCGCCCACAGACCTGCTAGCAGCAGCAGCGTTCCGATCCCGACCATGGCATCGAAGGCGAGATGAATCGATGTCGGCGACGGTGGTCGAAGACTTGCCGGCACGCTGTCCAGCCCGACGACCCTGGAGCCCGGGGAGAATCCGACCAGCAGCGAGTCCATGTTCGGTATGCGGAGGCCGCCATAGACCCGGCCGTTGTAGTAGATGCCGCCGAGGTACTCCGCAACATGGCCGGAGGTAGTGCTGACGTACTCCATTGCCGCGAACTTGACCGGCTGGTCGGCCGCGATCGCTCGGGCCGCGGTGTCGCCGATCAGTAGCTGAAGAGGAGTCATGCAGGCGGCGACTGCGAAGGGGATCGCGAATCCGGTTCGGTGGTACCTGTCGCGTCGTCCCCGCAGGAAGCCGACTGCGTAGATCGATGCCGCAAGAAATCCTGAGACCATGTAGGCGGCGAGGATCATGTGCGGAGTTTCGTAGAGCGAAGCGGGATTGAAGAAGACCTGCCACGGTTTGACGTGCACAACGCGGCCGCCAACGAGCTCGAAACCGCCCGGGTGGTTCATCCAGGAGTTGACCGCGACGACCGACATCGCGCCGCCGATCCCGCTGACAGCGATCGGGACACCTGTCCAGAAGTGCTTCCAGCCGGCGAGGCGACGCCAGCCATAGATGTAGATGGCGGTGAACACGGCTTCCAGGAGGAAGAAGACCCCCTCGAATCCGAAGGGTATCCCCAGCACGGAGCCGTACTGGCGCATCAGGCCCGGCCACAGCAGGCCCATCTCGAAGGACAGCACGGTTCCGGTCACGGCGCCGACCGCAACGAGGACGCCAAGCGCCTGCGACCATCGCCGGGCAAGCAGCATGGCCACCGGGTTGGAACGCCTTAGACCGATGTACTCCGCCAGCAGCATGATCGTGGGGAACGCGATTCCGATGCAGGCAAGAATGATGTGAAAGCCAAGCGTCGCGCCCATTTGGACGCGAGCGGCGGTGTCGCCCGTAGTCAAGCCTCTGCCTTCCGGTCTTTAGCAAGTCGGAATTCGAGGATCGCAGCGCGGGCCTGTGCTCCACATCGCGCAAGTTGACAAACAAGGCCCAGCGGTCAGGTGTCAGGCCATCCCGTAGGCGTGCTCCACCCCCATGCTGAGGACGAGCCGCTTCTCTCGCACCATCGCGGTGCGGAAGTCGTCCCAGTCAGGGTGTTCGCCGGCGATCGCGCGGTAGAGCTCGACCAACGCCTCCACCGTGTCGTCGTCGACGCCTTCGGCGACCGGGCTCAGGGTGGCCGTGCCCTCGATCACGGCATACGCCTGGCCGTTCTTCGCGTTCACATACAGGCTCGCTCGCGGGTCCCGGCGGAGGTTCTTCGTCTTCGCCCGGTCGTCGGTGATCGAGACCCGCACCCGACTGCCGTCGAACGCGTAGCCGACGTTCGACAGTTGCGGCCGTCCGTCTCGTTTGAGGGTGACCAGAACGCCATGACCGCGGTCGCCGAAAAGTGCCAGCAGGTCGTCTCGTGTGCTCATGGTTAGACCGTAGGCGAGGGACCCTGGGTTTCGGGGCTGGAGGTGGTGGCTTAGGATGGGTCATCATGTGGCACCGGGTTCTTCTCCTTCGCTGCCGCGGCGAGGCCTGACGTAGGCCGGTTCCCTCGCCGCGGAGTCTCGTCGTACGCCGGTCGTTCCTGACCCTGGTACCGCTTCCCGCGAGGAGAACCCGCAAGATGTCACCCAAGAATCAGCCCAAGCCCGTTCAACAGACCGCTGGCATGCCGATCGGGCGCTACCGTGCGTTCCCGCCGATCGAGCTGCCGGACCGGACCTGGCCGGCGAAATCCGTGGACCGGACCCCGCGCTGGCTCTCCACCGACCTGCGCGACGGCAACCAGGCGTTGGTCGAGCCGATGTCACCGGCCCGCAAGCGCCGGATGTTCGACCTGCTGGTGGAGATGGGCTACAAGGAGATCGAGGTCGGTTTCCCGAGCGCCAGCCAGTACGACTTCGACTTCGTCCGCAGCCTGATCGAGGGCGACGCGGTCCCGGCGGATGTCACCATCTCGGTGCTGACCCAGGCCCGGGACGAGCTGATCGAGCGGACCGTGCAGTCGCTGGAGGGCAGCCCGAAGGCAACGATCCACCTTTACAACGCGACCGCGCCGCTGTTCCGCCGGGTCGTCTTCGGTGTCGGCAGGGAGGAATGCCTCAACATCGCCGTCCGGGGGACCGAGACGGTGATGAAGTACGCCGACGAGGTCCTCGGCGACTGCGAGTTCGGCTATCAGTACAGCCCGGAGATCTTCACCGGCACCGAACTGGAGTTCGCCCTCGAGGTCTGCGAGGCGGTCAGCGACGTTTGGCAGCCGGGCGAGGGCCGCGAGATCATCCTGAACCTGCCCGCCACGGTCGAGATGAGCACGCCGAACGTGTACGCCGACCAGATCGAGTGGTTCGGCCGGAACCTGACCCGCCGCGAGCACAGCGCGATCAGCCTGCACCCGCACAACGACCGCGGTACGGCGGTCGCCGCCACCGAGCTCGCCCTGATGGCCGGGGCGGACCGGGTCGAGGGCTGCCTGTTCGGTCACGGCGAGCGGACCGGCAACGTCGATCTGGTCACGCTGGGGATGAATCTGTTCAGCCAGGGCATCGACCCGCAGATCGACTTCTCCGACATCGACGAGATCCGCCGCACCGTCGAGTACTGCACCCAGATGCGAGTACCCGAGCGGCAGCCGTATGCCGGTGATCTGGTCTATACCGCCTTCTCCGGCTCCCACCAGGACGCGATCAAGAAGGGCCTGGAGGCGCTGGACAAGCAAGCCGTCGCCGAGGGCAAGCCGGTCGGCGAGATCGCCTGGGAGGCGCCGTACCTGCCGATCGACCCGAAGGACGTCGGCCGCAGCTACGAAGCCGTCATCCGGGTCAACTCCCAGTCCGGCAAGGGTGGCGTCGCGTACATGATGAAGTCGGAGCACCGGCTCGACCTGCCGCGCCGGCTGCAGATCGAGTTCAGCCGGGTGATCCAGCAGCACACCGACACCGAGGGCGGCGAGGTCGGGCGGGACGAGATGTGGGAGATCTTCTCGAACGAGTACCTGGCCGCCGGCAAGCTCTCGCTGCTGTCGGTCCAGAGCTCGTCCACCGAGGGACGCAACGATGCCCTTCGCGTGCAGGTCTACTCCGACGGCGTACCGCACGAGCTCGTTGGCGAGGGCAACGGTCCGGTGTCGGCCTTCGTCGATGCGATCAAGCCACTCAAGTACGTCGTCCGGGTGCTGGACTACCACGAGCACGCTCTCTCAGCCGGCGGTGACGCACTCGCCGCGGCCTACGTCGAGTGCGAGGTCGGCGACGAGGTGTTCTGGGGAGTCGGCCGCGACGCCAACATCCTCACCGCATCGCTCAAGGCAGT
>JAWWOY010000275.1:0-3947 GCA_033851195.1 Kribbellaceae bacterium
GAAGCGGCTGGCCGATGCCGAGCGCGACGGTGACCGCGTCTACGCGGTGATCAAGGGGGTCGGCAGCGCCAGCGACGGCAGGTCGCTCGGTCTCACCGCCCCACGTCCCGAAGGCCAGCGCAACGCGCTGGAGCGGGCGTACCGCAACGCCGGCATTTCGCCCGCCGACGTGGGGCTACTCGAAGCCCACGGCACCGGAACCGTTGTCGGCGACCGCACCGAGCTGACCACATTGACCAACGTGTTCACAGCGGCCGGGGCGGCACCGGGCTCCTGCGCCATCGGCTCGGTGAAGTCGCAAATCGGGCATACGAAGTGCGCCGCCGGGCTGGCCGGGCTGATCAAGACCGCACTTGCGCTGCATACCGGCACCAAGCCACCGACGCTGCACGTGCAGCAACCGAACGCGGCCTGGGACGCCGAGACCAGCCCGTTCGCCTTCCACCGTTCGGCCAGTCCGTGGGCCGCACCGGCGACGGAGCGGATCGCCGGAGTCAGTGCGTTCGGCTTCGGCGGCACCAACTTCCACGTCGTCCTCAGCGCGTACGACGGCGCCCCGCCACCGGAGCACGCGGTGGACAAGTGGCCGGTGGAGTTGTTCACCTTCCGCACGGTGAAGCACGCCGAGGAGTTGCTCGCGCTGATCGAAGCAGGCCCCGACAAGCTCCAGCCGTGGCGGTTGCGGGACTTCGCACTCAGCGCTGCTCGGCGGCACGACCTCGACGCCACCCGCGGTACGGCGACCCGGATTGCGCTGCTGGCTTCCGATCCGGCCGAGCTGGCCACTTCACTGCGCCGGGCCATCGCCGGGGCACATGATCCCGACGCCGGGATCTTCCGCAGCGACTCCGACGACAGCCCCGGCGCGGTCGCGATCCTCTTCCCTGGGCAGGGGAGCCAGCGCCCCGGCATGTTCGCCGACCTCTTCGTGGCGTTCCCGGAGCTCCAGCGCTACCTGCGGATGGGCAACGCCACGACCACCGCCGCGCTCTACCCGCCCGCGTCGTTCGACGAGCGAGGCCGGGAAGCGCAGCTCGCTCGGATCACCGACACCAGGGTGGCCCAGCCCGCACTGGGCATCGTCGGACTCGCCGCGCATCACTTGCTCAGCCGGTCGGGCGTCCAGCCATCGATGATGGCAGGGCACAGCTTTGGTGAACTGGTCGCGCTCACGGCCGCCGGTTCGCTGACCCCGGAAGCACTGATCGAATGCAGCAGCGCCCGAGCAGAGGCGATCCTCGCCGCGACAGGTGCCGGGGATCCGGGGACGATGGCCGCCGTCGCGGCCGGCGCGCCGCAGGTCACCGAGGCCTTGAAGGCGGCGGGTCTCGACGGCTCCGTGGTGACCGCGAACCGCAACTCACCCAGGCAGACCGTGATCTCGGGACCGACCGATGCGGTGGAGCATGCGGTCGAGCAGTTGCGCGCCGGAGGCCTTGGTGCCAAGAAGATCCCGGTGGCCTGCGCCTTCCACAGCCCTCTGGTCGCTGCCGCCGGGGACACATTCGCCAAGATGCTTGACTCGGTCGCCGTGTCCGCCCCGGAGGTGCCGGTCTGGTCGAACCGCACCGCCGGCGTCTATCCGCCCGAACCTGAGCGGATCCGCGCCGAACTCGGGGCCCAGATCGGCGCACCGGTGGGCTTCGTCGAGCAGATCGAAGCCATGTACGCCGCGGGCGCCAGGGTCTTCGTCGAGGCCGGCCCGGGGTCGGTGCTGACCAGGCTGGTAGACGCCATCCTGGGTGACCGGGTCCACCGGACGGTCACGCTGGAGGGCAAGCGCCGCAGCGGATTGTCCGGGTTCCTGGCGGCTCTGGCCCAGTTGGCCGTTGCCGGTGTCGACATCCGCACCAGTTGGTTGTTCCACGGCCGCGACGCTGTCGACGCCTCTCGCGCGTCCCGGCCACAGCGGGCTGGTTGGACCGTCGACGGGCAGTTGGTGCGCACCGCTGACGGCGTCATCCCGGTAGGTGCGCTGCATCCCGCTCACCGTGTTCTGGCGCCCAGTATTCCGGCACCCAGTATTCCGGCACCCAGTGCCTTGGAGCCCACTATGTCGAACGGCCATTACATCAACGGGACCAACGACCAGCAGCCGTCCGGCCCGGACTCCCTGATCGCGGACTTCCTGCGCACCAGCCGGGAGATGATCGCCGCGCAACGCGATGTCATGCTCGGCTATCTCGGTGCGGCACCCGGCCAGGTCTCCCCCGTGACCTATCCATCCGCTCCGCTGGTCATCGGCCAGGCCGCGACCGCGGACGCCGTACCCGAACCTTTGGTGCCGGTGCCGGTGCCGGTGCCGGCGCCGGTGCTGGTGCCGGCGCCGTCGGTGCCGGTGCTGAGTGAGGCATCGGTGCTGGCTGCAGTGCTGGAAGTGATCGCCGAGCGGACCGGATACCCGGTCGACATGATCGAGCCCGACCTCGATCTCGAAGCGGACCTGAGTGTCGACTCGATCAAACGGGCGGAGATCGCCGGCGAACTGGCGAGCCGCCTAGGCCTACCGGCCGACGGCGAGATCGAAGAGTTGTCCCAAGCGCGGACCGCCGCACGTATCACTGCGCTGATCATCGACCGCCTGACCGGGGCCGGCGATGCCGGCCCAGCGCCGGCCCTGACAGAACCGCTGACAGAGCCTTTGACAGAGCCTTTGACAGAGCCTTTGACGGAGCCACTAACAGAGCCGCTGACAGCGGACGAGCCAGCCGCAACCTCCGAATTCGTCGGCAGCTCGCCGATCGTCGTTGCCCCGAAGCGCCTTGTCCACCAGGCGTTCGAGCTGCCGAACACGGAGATCGCCGCCGGGGAGCTGATCGGCCGCAAGTTCTTGCTCATCGGCGGAGGCAGCCTGGCCCCGGTGCTGGCCGGCAAGCTGGGCGCGCTAGGCGCGGAGGTCACCACGGTTCCCGCCACCGAGGTGCCCGTGGTGGGGAACATCGACGGTGCTTTCCATCTCGGCGCCGCGTTGCCGGTGTTGCCTGACGCATTCCCGACGTACCAAGCCGTGCTCGCAGCCTCCCCGCGCTGGCTGATCGCGGCGGGTCCGGTCGATGGGCTGCGTGGCTTCTTCCGCACGGTGTCGAGGGAGTACCCGGACACGATCGCCAGAGTGGTCGAACACGCGGCCGGCGCTGCGCTGCAAACCGTCGCCGACGGCCTGATCGCGGAACTGTCCGGACTCGACCGCGAACCCGTCGTACTCCGCGGCGGCGGGGGCGGGGGCGGCGGCGGGGGTCGGCGCGGCCTGAGGCTGGAGGAGACCAGCCTGGGGTTGCTCGGCAGCACCGGTGCCGGGCCGGCGGGTGACGGTGCAGCCGAGGCTGCCGCGATCGGGCTCGACCGTGACTCGGTGATCGTGTTGGCCGGCGGCGCGAAGGGCATCACCGCACGCTTCGCCGCCACGCTGGCCGCGGCGGCCCGCTGCCGGATCGAGCTGCTCGGCCGTACCGTGCTGCCCGTCGAGGACGAGGTACCGGCCATCGCTGCGGCAACCGGAGAAGGCGAACTCCGGTCGGCGTTGATCGCCGGCGGGATGCGGGTGCCGGCCGAGATCGAACGGGCAATCCGGAAGATCGAGTCCGCCCGTGAGATTCGCGCCACGATCAGCCGCCTCAGCGAACTCGGCAGCCAGGTCCGCTACCACTCGGTCGATCTGCGCGACAACGAAGCGGTGCACGGCGCGGTGAAGGAGATCCACGCCGAACACGGCCGGATCGACGGGGTCGTCTACGCGGCCGGCGTGATCGAGGACAAGCTGATCGCCGAGAAGACCAACGAATCCTTCGCCAATGTCTACCGGACCAAGGTCGACGGGGCGCAGGCGCTGCTGGACGCCACGGACGATCTGCCGGCCGGGCCGCGGTTCGCCGTGCTCTTCGGCAGCATCGCGGCGGCGTTGGGCAACCGTGGTCAGGTCGACTACGCGAGTGCCAACGATGCGCTCG
>JAWWOY010000283.1:0-3096 GCA_033851195.1 Kribbellaceae bacterium
AGCCGTGGCGAGCTCGACCCCGCTCGCCGCGACATGGCCCTCGCCACCCTCGCCCACGGACGACACGATCCAACTCTCAGCTTCACCACCGCCTTCTTCCACACCCCGGAGGAGACCCTCACAGAACTGCGGCAGGCCGGCTTCCAAGACGTGAAGGTCCGGGCCATCGAGGGCCCGATGTGGGCCGCCGTCAAGACCTGCACGGACCCGCTTCGGGTGGACGCCCTGATCGGGAGCGCGCTGATCTGCGCCCGCGCCCTGGAGGACGACCCGGCCCTCCTTGCCGCGAGCGCCCACCTGCTGACCACCGGTCGCGCCTGAGCCCAGCGAGACACGACGGACGGGTCACATGCGCAGGTGGGACGCGCCGTTGAAGTCGAGGACGGTGCCGGTGGCGAACTCGGCTTCGGGCGAGGCCAGGTAGAGCACGGCGGCGGCTACCTCGCTGGCGTCTGCCACTCGCTCCAGCGGGCTTTCGAGCCGCCGGCGCTCGTAGCCGTCTCCAGCCAATGCGTCGGCCGCCATGTCGGTGTCGGTCCAGCCTGGCGCGATGGTTGTCACCGCGATGCCGTCCGGACCGAGGGCCCGCGCCAGCGACTGCCCGAAGGAGACCAGCGCGGCCTTGCTGGCGCCGTACGCGGGTTGGTTGGGTTCGCCGCGGAAGGCGCCACGCGAGGAGACGTTGACGATGCGGCCGCCGCGACTCATGTGCCGCACCGCGCACCACGTGACGTTGGCCGCGCCGATCAGGTTCACGCCGAGCGTTCCGGACCACGCCTGCTTCCACTCTTCGTAAGAGACAGCCTTGATCGGGTGCGGCTGGTAGATGCCCGCGTTGTTCACCAGTACGTCGATGCCGCCAAGCGCCGCGGCTGCTCCGTCAACCATCTCCAGGATCTGTGCCGGATCGGCCAGGTCGGCCGGCGCGAGCACGTGGTGGTCGCCCGGCAATGACGCCCGCACCTTCTCCGCGGCCTCCCGCGAGGAGCCGTAGTGGACGGCCACACGGTCACCAACTGCGGCAAAGGCTTGAGCCACCGCCGCGCCGATACCCCGCGATGCCCCGGTCACCAGCACTGATCGGTCCATGCCTCGAGTCTTCCATCCGGCCCAGGACACTACCGACTCAGGACACTACCGACGGGGCTTGACGTCTCTGCGGTAGTCCTTGGTCTGGCGGGCCCACTCCTTCTTGGCCTCGGCACGCAGGCGCACGTCGGTACGCCGGGCCATGAACGCCGCCTCGCGCTGTAGCTTCCTCCAGCTCTCGTAGCGGCGTACTGGCAGGCTGCCATCCTCCAATGCTGCCTGGACGGCGCAGCCCGGCTCGGTCACGTGGGCGCAGTCGGAGAACCTGCAGTCGGCTTCGAGCGCCGTGATGTCGGGGAACGCCGCCGCCAAGCCCTCACCGGACTCCTGCAGGCCTATCCCCCGCAGCCCAGGGGTGTCGATCACTACGCCGCCACCGGGCAACAAGATCAGCTCGCGGCGTACAGAAGTGTGACGGCCCTTGCCGTCCTCACGGATCGCTTGTACGTCGAGTAGTTCCACACCGGCCAAAGCGTTCACGAGTGAGGATTTACCCGCACCGCTGACGCCTAGCAGCGCCATAGTGGCGTCACCGGCTAGTAGCGCTCGCACGTCCTCCAGGCCATCGCCTGTTGTCGCGCTGCAAACCAGTACGTCAGCACCGGGCGTAGCGGCTGCTACATCCTCAGCAATAGAGGATGCGTCGGTCACCAGGTCGGCCTTGGTCAGTACGACCACCGGGCGGGCGCCACTCTCCCAGGCCACGGCGAGAAAGCGTTCGACCCGGCCGATGTTCGGCTCGGGATGCAGGCCGACCACGATCGCGATCACGTCGACGTTGGCCGCGAGCACCTGGCCCTTGGACGTGCCGCCGACCTCGGCCCGGACGATCGCAGTACTGCGTGGGGCCAGCGCCTCCACCGTGATGCGGTCGTCCGGCCACCGACGCAGGGCGACCCAGTCACCCGTGCACGGGGTCGCCAGAGCGTCGGCGGCCACCGCGGCGAGCACACCGCCGGACCAAGAGGCACGCACAGGCCCGTCCTCGGTCAGGGCGGTGGACAGTCCCTTGTCGACTCGTACGACGCGGCCCGGGACGAGTTCGGTGCCACCGGGGAGAGAGTTCAGGTAGTCGGCCGTGGCGGCGTCGAGCCCCAGGGCCTGCAGGTCAGCTGACATGTGCGACGAACCTTTCAGGAGGCCCGACCGCGAGTTCAGCTCAGCGGACGGACGGTGCGGGAGACGATGGCCCGATAGGCCTGATCCGAGGTCATGAGAGCGTCATCTCCCTTCGATGTCCTGCCGTCCCATCGGTCGGGGACGGACTGTCGCGATGCAGTCAGCGTATGTCGTCGGAGCCGCCCGGCGCACCGGGTTTTCCGACCGGTGCCGGACTCCGTCCAGCGTCCTGCTCGCCCGGAGCAGTTGCAGCCCGGGTTGATAAAGATTCGGGGGCCGGCTCCGGGACCTCATCTTCGGCAGCACGCTCGGAGAGGGCCTCCGCCGCGCGCGCTATCGCCTCCTCGGGACGCTGCTCGGAGGCCGGCACAACGTCCGTCTCCTGCGGCTCGGCCTCGGCCTTCATCGCCGGTTCCGGTGCGTGCTCCGCGTGCGCATTGTGGGACTTGTGCGGCCACAACCGGTCCACCACCGCATTCAGCGCCGCACCGATCAACACCGCGATCGCCGTCATATACAGCCACATCAGTACGGCGATCGGAGCCGCCAGCGGCCCGTAGATCGACGTACCACCCACAGTGCTCTGCAGGATCCAGCGGAGGATGAAGCTCCCGAGCACCCAGATCGACAACGCCAGGAACGAGCCCGGCAGGTCCGAGACCCAGGGCGTCCGGACGGGCACCGACAGGTGGTACAGCGTGTTCAGGAAGCCCGCCGACAGGATCGTGACGACCGGCCAGTACAGCTGGTTCAGGAAGTCCAGCCGTTGCGGCAGCAGGTCGGCGACCGCGCTCGGGCCGGCCAGCACCAGCGGCAGCACAACGATGCCGACGACGAGGGCCGCACAGTAGAGGCTGAAGGACAGCGCCCGGGTCTTGACGATGCCGC
>JAWWOY010000293.1:0-3109 GCA_033851195.1 Kribbellaceae bacterium
ACCACAGCAGGCTCAACCCCTCGATCGGCCGCCATAGGCCCTGCACCAGGTGTCCTGCGAACCCGGCCAGCGCGACCCCGCTCGCGACCCGCAACGGTCGGCGCTGGGCGACGTGCAGGGTACCGACTGTCGATGCCGGCGTCGCTGCAGGTGAAAGAGCGGCCAAGGCGGCCAGGGCCAGCGCGGCGGGCACTGGCCGTCGAATCAGTAGCGGGAGGAGGCCGCAGGCTGCCAGCCCGACCGCGATGTCGAACAGGAGCCACCCTGCCTCGTCCGCATTGGCATGGCGGCCGAAGATCGTCAGCGCCGTGAGCGATCCCACCGTACTCAGGGCGATGGCGGCCCCTCGGCGGCCGGCTCGAGCTGTACCGCAGGTCTCCTCCATGCAGCCGAGACTAGGCGCCGGCATGGACAGCCCGCCACCGACCAAAGTCGAAGGCACACCGACTCTAGGGCGAGTGGATACAGCCGGGCGGCCGATGCCGTCGTACGGCGGGCTGAAGGAACGTAGCGGCCATCAAGTCACTAGAGAATGGTGGACAGCATGACCGTTTTGGCCAACACCGCGAAGAACAGCAACCGCATGGCGACCCGCGGCCGTTTTGCGATCGTCGGGGCCACAGTGATGGCCGCACTCGCATTGTGGGCTCTGCTGTCGCAGCTGGCAGGCGTTGATCTCGAAGCCGAGCAAGGTGGTCCGACGATGCACATCGGTGGTGTGTCGGTCTTTGTCGCGTCGGCGGTGGTATCTCTGGCCGGCTGGGGCCTGCTCGCCCTGCTGGAGCGGCGCACGGCGAATGCCCGGAAGATCTGGACGATCGTCGCCGTGATCGGGTGCGCGCTGTCGCTGGGTAGCCCACTCATCAGTGGTGTCGGCGCCGGAGCCAAGCTCGGGTTGGCCTCACTGCACCTGGTCGTCGGCGCCATCCTCATCCCCGGCCTTCGCCGTACTGCGTCGTGAGAGTCCCGGTACGACGGCCAGAATTTGAACGGCAAGGTGTAGCGACCAACTGGAGGTGCGGCGGTCAGCTGAGTTCGGCCGCGCGGCGGTCAGCTGAGTTGGGCCGCGCGGTAGAAGCCCTCGATGTGGTCGACGATCAGGGCTGATGCTTGGTCCGGCAGGCCCGCCTGGATCGCGGCGAGGATGAATCTGTGCTCTGCGCGCAGCCTGACCGCGGCGGCCTCCCAGTCGGGCAGGTTCGGCACCGCCGCGAGCACGTAGCCGTGGATCGCCGAGCGCAGCGACGACATCACTGCGGCGAGCAGCACGTTGCCGGCCAACGCCGACAAGGCCACGTGGAACTCGGCGTCGAGCAGGTGGAACCGTTCCGGCGTGAGGTCTAGATCGTCCATCGTGTCAAGTAGTTCCTGGGCCGTCGCCAGCTCGTCTTCCCCCGGTCGGCGACCGGCGGCCTCGCGGGCGGCCCAGGACTCGAGCAGCACGCGGGTCTGCACGATGTCGCCCATCGGCAGGTGGTTCGTTGCCAGATGCAACCGCAGTAGCGAGGTCAAGGGCGAGGCCGGTTCCGCCACGATCACCGCGCCGGCGTCCGGGCCCGAGCCGGTCGCCGTCCGGACGACTCCCATGGCCTCGAGCACGCGGATCGCCTCCCGCACCGAAGGGCGGGAGATACCGAGCTGCTCGGCCAGGGTCCGCTCGCCAGGCAGCCGCCCGCCGAGCCGGAGCCGGCCGGCCGCAAGGTCCGCCTCGACCCGGCTCAGCACTAGCTCGTAGTTCTTCACCCGGCCTCGCAGTTGGTCACGGGCGACCCGGCCTCGCAGTTGTGCACGGACGCAGTCTAGCTGTGTGGTCGGACCACAGGATATGCTGTGGTCCGACCACACGTCCCGCGTCTCCGGAGCCGTACCGATGACTGATCGTCAGATCCCCCGCTGGTCCGAGCTCAAGCCGCTGCTGCGGCCGAAGCCGGTCACCCTGAACGCGACCGAGCGCCGGCTGGAGAAGGCCCTCACGATCGCCGATCTGCGTTCCATCGCGAAGCGCAGGACGCCGCGCTCGGTGTTCGACTACACCGACGGCGCGGCCGAGTCGGAGATCAGCCTGCAGCGGGCCCGGCGGCTGTTCTCGGAGCTGGAGCTGCGGCCGTCGATCCTGCGCAACGTTGCCGACGTCGACCTCAGTACGACGATCCTGGGCTCGCGCTCGGAGTTGCCGTTCGCCTTCGCGCCGACCGGTTTCACCCGGATGATGAACCACGAGGGCGAGAGCGCGGTGGTCAAGGTCGCCGAGCGGATCGGCATCCCCTACGCGCTGTCCACGATGGGGACCACCTCGATCGAGGACGTCGCTGCCGCGGGCCCGGAGGCTCGCAAGTGGTTCCAGTTGTACGTGTGGAAGGACCGGGACTCAGGGGAGGACCTGGTCAAGCGGTCCGCCGCCGCCGGGTACGAGGCACTCATGCTGACGGTCGACGTACCGGTCGCGGGCGCCCGGCTGCGCGACGTACGGAACGGGTTCACGATCCCGCCGTCGCTGACGGTCAAGACTGTGCTGGACGCGTCCATGCACCCGGCCTGGTGGACGAACCTGCTGACCACGCGGCCGTTGACCTTCGCCTCGTTGTCAAGCTGGGGCGGGACGGTGGCGGAACTGCTGAACCAGCTCTTCGACCCGACCATGACCGTCGAGGACCTGTCCTGGCTGCGGTCGATCTGGCACGGCCCGCTGATCGTGAAGGGCATCCAGACCGCCGAGGATGCCCGCCGGGTGGTCGACGCCGGCGCGGACGCGATCGTGCTGTCCAATCATGGCGGCCGTCAACTGGACCGGGCACCTACACCGCTGCGGATCCTGCCGGAGGTTCGCAAGACCGTCGGCACCGACGCCGAGGTCTACCTCGACACCGGCATCATGAGCGGCGCCGACATCGTCGCCGCCCTGGCCCTCGGCGCCGACGCCTGCCTGGTCGGGCGTGCCTACCTCTACGGCCTGATGGCCGGCGGCGAACGCGGTGTAGCCCGGGCCGCCGAGATCCTCAGCACCGAAATCCGCCGCACCATGGCCCTACTCGGCGTCCGCCAGATCTCCGACCTAACCCCCACCCACGTCCACCTCCCCTGAGGAAGCTGATCGTCGCCCTGAGGAAGC
>JAWWOY010000323.1:0-15724 GCA_033851195.1 Kribbellaceae bacterium
GCGAGGCGACTGCCGGCACCAGGAAGCGACGCAGTACGTCGGCCGCCGCGTCGACGTACTCGGATGAGTAGAGCGGGTCCGCCATCGCGACGCATTCGCCCCAGCCCTCGGCGTCGCTGGTCACCACTCGCACGAGCAACGCGTCCTTGCTGGTCTCCGTCCCGAACGAGGTCCGGAAGGGCGCCACCAGCGGCATCTCGATCCGCCGCAGTTCGACCCCGGTCAGCTTCATCGCGTCGTTCCCTTCGCTGTGTCGTGGTTCCTGGTCAGCAAGTACCAGCCGGCCCGGTCGAAGCCCGTCACCCGCGCTCCCTCGGCTATCAGCGTGCCGAGCACCTCGCGGACCGCGGTACGCCAGGCCTGCGCACCTTCGGGATCGGTACCGCGCAAGCCCTCGATGTCCGGCGGAATCGCGACCAGCAAGGTCTTCCCGGCCAGGCTGCCGGGCGCTGGCCGGCCATCGGACGAGGACGAGAGGCCGACGACCGCGCCGCGCGCCAGCTCCAGTCCCGCATCCACTGCGGCGGGTTCGCCGGCCGAGGCCGCGGCGACCGCCGGGGTGCCGAGTTCCCAGCGAACCAACAGGCGGTCGGTGTCGCCGCCGCTGTTGATGCCGTCGCGCATATCGCCGTAGAAGTTGGTCAGGTACTCCGTGGGCCGGGCGGCGAGCTTGACGATGTTGAAGTACGCGTTCCGCCGGACCAGTGGATCGAACGTCCACGAGACGACGGAGATGCCCCGCAGCATCGCCCACGCGCGCTGGTGCACCTTGAGCGCGAAGCCCACACTCCGGCCGCGTGCCTGGCCGGAGACCCCGGCGACGTGGCTGTGCAAGGCACCCTCCGATGGTGGCGCGAAGAACCCGACACAGGCGCCGACGAGCTCGTCCCCGTCATACGCGCCGGCGACATAGTTGCCGGCCTTGGTCAGGGCCCGGAGCATCTCGGTCGTCACCGGCGGATTCTTCGGGTCCGGTCGCCAGATGCCGTCATACAGCCGGTAGACGGCCTCCAGTTCAGCTAGGGTCTTCAGCTCACGAACGTGTACTCCGGCCGCCGCCGCAGCAGCCTCCGCGGAGCCCACGGCGAGATCCAGCGCCGTTTGCAGCCCGGCAGACGGCGGTGTCTGCAGCCCGTCGGAGGCCGGCGTCGCCCCATCTGTCAACCCAGTCAGGCCGGTCAGGTCGGCAAGATCGGTCAGCGGACCGACCTTGGTCAGCTTGTCGGACGCAGTCATGATCTGTTCGCACCAACTGTCGCCCGCTCGCTCACCTGGTCGTCCGCGAGGAGGTCGGTGATGAGGGCGGTCAGCAGCGCTGTGGGGCGGGGGAGTTCTGCCACCAGGACGTGTTCGTGGGCCGCGTGGGCGCCGCCACCGATAGCGCCCAGCCCGTCCGGCGTCGGCGTACCGATGTCAGCGGTGAAGTTGCCGTCCGACGCTCCACTGACGGCGGCCTCGTCCAGCGGACCGAGACCGAGCTCGACCGCGATCTCAGCCGCGCGGCGGTATAGGTCCTCCGCCGAGCTCCGCTCCACCGGCGGCCGGTTGGGTCCGCCGACGATCTCGAGTTCGGCCCCGGCCAATACCGGTTGCAGCGCAAGCATCGCGGCATGGACGCGATCTTGTTCCTCTGCATCCCGGACCCTCACGTCCACCGCGAAGGTCGCTGCAGCCGGGACAGTGTTAGTCGTAATACCGGACTCGAGCACTGTCGGTGTCACAGTGGTCCCGCGACCCGCGTCGCCCAGCCGGCTGACCGCGAGCACCTGATGAGCGGCCTCCATGGACGCGTTCACGCCGAGCTCAGGCTCTAGGCCGGCATGCGACGCACGACCTCGCACGGTGACCTGGTAGAGCGAGATTCCTTTGCGCTCGGTCTTCAACGCACCCCCGTCGGCCGACGCCTCGAGCACGAGGGCGGCGGCACAGCCCGCCGCCTCCGCCTCGATGAGCGCGCGGGAGGAAGGCGAGCCCAGCTCCTCGTCGCCGGTGACGAGGATCGCGACACCGGCGACGTCGGCCAGGGCCGCCACCGCGTGGAAGGCGATCACCAGGCCGGCTTTCATGTCGAAACAGCCCGGTCCACGAAGGACACCGGCGTCGACACCGAAGGGATGCGTCGCCAGCGAACCGGCCGGCCAGACGGTGTCGTGGTGGCCGAGCAGCAGATCCGCCGACGGTGACTCGCACGTCACCAGCGCCTCGAGATCAGCCAGCAACTCGGCTAGCGCCCCGTCCGGAACCTCGGCCGATGCGTCCCGTGGCACCGACGTTTCGTTGCTCATCTCAACCAACTTTCGGAGTGGCCCGGACCCCGAAGTGCAGGTACTTCTCACCGGTCGGCAGCGAGTAGAAGGTCACCGGGCTCCAGGTCAGCGCTTCCGGCTGACGGACGACGAACAGGTCGCCGGTCTCGTCCACCGGCACCATCACGAACTCGTGCGTCGGGTCGGGGAGCAACTCGGCCAGCGGGCCGGTCACCGTCTGCCGCAGGACCGCCTGCCCGTCTCGCACCAGGACCTCGCCCATCACGCTGGCGCGGTCGTACCGGCCGACGTGACGCTGTACGTCGACAACAGGCGGCTTGGCCGGCGCCGCCAGCGGTGCGGGCATCGCCACGTCGGCCAGTTCCGCGAAGATCTCGCGGTACAGGTCCTGGTACAGATCCCTGGCGTTGCCGCCGTTGGTGAGCAGCGTGACAGCAAGACCCTGGTCCGGCAGCACCCGCAGGAAGGCGGCCTGGCCGATGGTGTTGCCGTCATGGCCGATCAGCCGGTGGCCGTCCCAGCCGAAGCGGATCCAGCCGAGGCCCCAGGAGTCACCCAGTGAGTACTTGTCCGGCAGGTCCGCATGCTTCTCGGCCATCGCGGCCACCGACTCCTCGCTGAGCACGCGAGTGCCGTCCGCGGCCAGGCCACGAGCCAGGTGCATCCGTGCGAAGGCGAGGGCGTCGGCCGCGGTCGACGTGACCAGCCCGGCCGGCCCGAGGGCACGGGGGAGTCCCCACACCGGTGCCGGTTTCGGCTCGGCCCCACCCTCGCTCACGTGACCCACGGCCGCGCGGTACAACAGCGCCTCCTCGGGCAGCGTCACGGTGTGCTTGAGCCCGAGCGGCTTGTAGAGGCGCTCCCGCAGCGCCTGGTCCCAGGTGCTTCCGGTCAGCTTCTCGATCACCCGGCCGGCCAGCGAGAAGCCGGCGTTGCAGTACGACCAGGTCGCGCCGAGCGGGTGGTTCTGAGCCACCTCGGCCAGCAGGTCGACGTACTTCTCCAGGCAGTCGTCACCCCGGCCGGTGTCGGTGAAGACGTCGCCGTCGATTCCACTCGTGTGGGTGAGCAGGTGCCGCATGGTCACCTGCTTGGCGACGTCGGGCTCGCGCAGCGCCAGCTCAGGCAGTACGACGGAGATCGGGGCGTCGAGGTCCAGGAGGCCCTCGTCCACCAGTTGCAGGGCGAGCGTCGCCGTCCACACCTTCGTCATCGACCCGATCTGGAACAGCGAGTCCGTGGTGACCTCGACCCCGGTGTCCTTGTTCAGTACGCCGGTCGCTGCCTCGACGAGTTCGTCCTCCAAGCTCGGCCGCACCCGCAAGATGCCGAGGCTCGCACCCGGGACCCGGTGCCGCGCGGTGAGCGCGGTGAGACGGCGTTGCCAGTGCTCCGCGTCGATCTGCGGCCGCCGCGGACCGGCCGCGTCGCCGGCGTACTGCTCGACCCAGCCGAGGATCCGGCGGTTGAAGTCGAGCCGGTGCGACGGACGGCCCTGGATGATGAACAGGTGGTCGGCTTCGGGGTAGAGAACGAGCTTGGCGGGGACGCCCTGTTCGCGCAGTGCGGTGTGCCACTGCTCCGCCTGGCCGATCGGACAGCGGACGTCCGCGGCGCCTTGCAGGATCAGCGTGGGCGTCTTCACCTGATCGACCTTGCTCAGCGGTGACATCTCGTCGAACCGGTCGCGCTGATCGCCGAGTTCGTAGGCGCTCAGGAAGTGGCCGCTGTCGGACGTGCCCGACATGCTGGTCAGATCGCTGACGACTCCGCCGGCCACCGCGGCCGCGAACCTGTTGTCGCGGCTGGTCAGGTAGCAGGTCATGAAGCCGCCGTAGCTGTAACCGGCGACCGCGAGGCGCTTCGGATCCGCCAGGCCCTCGGCCACGAGCTCGTCCAGCGGCTCGAGGAAGTCCTTGGCGTCGGCCGTACCCCAGTTGCACAGCGCGGCGTTGAAGAAGTCCTCGCCGTACCCGTCGCTGCCGCGCGGATTCATCAGCAGCACCGCCCAGCCGCGGGCGGCGAGTTCCTGGTGGTAGAGGTGGGCCTCGTCGGCCGCGCCGTTCCACGCGTTGTGCGGACCCCCGTGCACGTCGAGGAGCAGCGGCTGCGGCTGGGCTGCCTCGGGATCGCGGACCAGCCAGCCGGACACCTTGGTGCCGTCCGAAATAGTGAACTCGCGCTCCACCCGCGGGAAGACCTCAGCGAGATCGGCGCCGTGCCTGGTCAGTGTCTGTGTTGCTCCCGAGCCCAGGTCGACGGCCACGATCTCGCCGTACGACGTGGCGGTGTTCAGCACCACGGCCGCCCTACCGTTGGCCACCGAGAGCCCGGAGACGTTCTGGCCAGGCTCACCGAGCACGTGCCGAGGAGTGCCGCCGGCGGTTGGTACAGAGTACAGGTGGGAGCAGCCGCGGTCGCGGACGCAGAACAGGACGGTTGCGCCGTCGTCGACGAGCAGCGGAAGAGCGCCCGGGTACGCCGGGCCGCCGGGCATCACGTTGCGGTCGAGCGAAGCCGCCAGGTCGACCAGCTCGCTGCCGTCCAGTGGAAGCCGCAACAGCCGGGCGTGGCCGACCGGGCCGTCAAGGGTGCCGACGATGAGCAGGGCTTCGCCGTCCGCGGTCCAGAGCATCGGTCCGGCCAGCCCGTCGGCGAGACCGACGAGCCGGGGGGTCGCCTTCTCGTCCGAGACGTCCAGCAGGTACGCCGGGGCCGTGGGGCGCAGGTCGGCGTCGGGAGCCGTGCCCGCGCCGAAGGCGATCTTCTTGCTGTTGGGTGACCAGGCCGGATTGCCCGCGTGCCAGTCGCCGTCGGTCACCTGCCGGCATTTCTTCGACGAGACGTCGAGAACGTGGACGTGCTTGCGGATGGTGCGCAATAGCCCGGCGCCGTCGGCCTGGTAGTTGAGGCGCTCGGTCACGATCGGCGCACTGGCCCGCTGGGTGCGCGTCTCGTCGTCCTCGTCCGCGGCGGCGACGATGTCGACCGCCGCGCTGAAGGCGATCCGTTCTCCGTCCGGGCTCCAGGTCGGGGCGCCCGCCCCGAGAGGCAGCGTGGTCAGCTGCTCGGGCTCGCCTCCGTCGACCGGAAGCACCCACACCTGGGGCGGCCCGTCCTGGGCGCGCAGGAAAGCGATCCTCGTCCCGTCCGGTGACCACGCAGGCGAGAGATCGGCGTTGCCGCGGGTGAGTTGCCGGGCCTCGCCACCGGTCGACAAGACGCGCCACAAAGCGTGCTCGGCGCGGTCGGCGGTCAGGTTGCTGGTTCGCAGTACGTAGACCAGCTGACTGCCGTCAGGCGACAGGGCGGGCTGCTCCGGCACTGCGAACTCGGTCAGGTCTTCGATGCGCGGACGTCGGGTCACGACGACTCCTCCTTGGGAACGTGCGGGCTCACTGGACGAGATCAACCGCTTGGAGCGCGGCCGCCGCGTAGTGGCAGGCGGTGTGGTGCCGGTGCCTTCCGGCTTCGGGGGTGGGGTCAACGGTCAGGCATAGTTCGCGATCGGGCCGGACCAGCGGGCCGATCGGGCACCGCGGATGGAAACGGCATCCGGGCGGTGGCTGGTGGGGGTCGGCCGGTTCGGCGTCCGCGACGGCTCGCAGTGCCGGATCGGGTTCCTCGGCATCCAGGGCCAGAGCCCCGCGCCGGGGTGCGGCGGCGAGAAGCTCACGGGTGTAGGGATGTTCCGGATCGGCGAGCAGTTCGGCGGCGGGACCGAACTCGACGATCCGGCCGAGATACATGACGGCGATGTAGTCGCTCACGTAGCGCACCACCGCGAGGTTGTGCGAGATGAACAGCATCGACAGGTGAAGCTGCCGCTGCAGGTCGCGCACCAGGTTCAGCACGGTTCCCTGGACGGACACGTCCAGCGCCGAGGTGATCTCGTCGGCCAGGATCACCTCGGGCCGCCCGGCCAGCGCCCGGGCCAGCGCGACTCGTTGCCGTTGGCCACCAGACAGTGCCGCGGGGTACGCCGAGGCGCGCTCCGGGCCGAGATCGACCAGCTCCAGCAGCCGGGCCACCTCGCCGGCCCGCGAGTAATCCGCCGACCTTGGCACCGCCTCCGCGATCGAGTTGCCGATCGTCATCCGGGGATCGAGCGACGAGTAGGGATCCTGGAACACGAGTTGCAGCGGACGAGGTCCCCGGCCGCGGTGCCGCAGCGGTACGCCGTCCAGCAGGATCCGCCCGCCGGCGAGCTCGGTCAGCCCGACCGCGGCCCGGGCCAGCGTGGACTTGCCGGAGCCCGACTCGCCGACCAGCCCGACCACCTGCCCCGAAGGGACGGTGAGATCCACCGAGTCGACCGCTGTCAGGGCGCGGCTGCCCAGGCCGAACCGCACGGTCACCTGCTCGAACGTGAGCTCGCTCATCGGATAGGTCGCGGGGGAACCCCGTCTTTCAGGGCGGGGAGGTACCGCGGCTCCCTCCCTTCAAAGTGGTCGCCGAACTGTCGGCGGTGGCTGATTGGATAAGGCGCGTGTCCCGTTATCGCTTGTATCCGACACCGGCGCAGGCTGCTGGGCTGCTGGCGCAGTGCGGACATGCCCGGTACGTGTGGAACCTGGCCGTCGAGCAATGGTCGATGTGGACGCGCGACAAAGGCCCTACGCCGGGATTCGTTGAGCAGGCCCGGCAACTGACTGAGGCGCGAGCCGTGTTCGGCTGGTTGCGTGACGGGTCGCAAACCGTCCAGCAGCAAGCGCTGCGGGACTTCGACCAAGCACGCAGCAACTACTTCGCTGGCAGCCACCGCCGCCCTACGTGGCGCAAAGCCGGACAGCACGAAGGGTTCCGTATCGTCGGCCCGCAAGCCGGCCGTGTTGAGCAGGTGAGCCGTAAGTGGGCGCGAGTGCTGGTCCCGAAGGTCGGCTGGGTGCGGTTCCGGGTAAGCCGCGCACTGCCCGAGGCTAGGTCGTACCGGGTCAACCGTGACAGCGTGGGTCGCTGGCATATCGCGTTCGCTGCCGTACCGGATCCGATCCCGGCACCCGGTACCGGCGAGGTCGTCGGGATTGACCGCGGCGTGACCGTGTCCGCCGCGCTGTCCACCGGTGAACTGCTCAATTGCCCGGGACTGTCGGAGTCCGAGCAGCGGCGACTTGTGCACCTTCAGCGGCGACTGGCCAGAGCGCAGCGCGGCTCGAACCGCAGGAAGCGGGTCAAAGCCGCGATCGCGACACTGCACAGCCGTGCTGCGGCTCGCCGCAAGGACTGGGTCGAGAAGACGTCCACAGATCTTGCGCGCCGATTCGACGTGATCCGCGTCGAGGACCTCCGCGTTGCGCAGATGACCCGGCGGCCAAAACCGAAGCCCGACCCGGGCAAGCCGGGCAGCTACCTGCCGAACCGGCGACGCGCCAAGGCCGGACTCAACCGTGGCATCCGCAGCAACGGCTGGGGACTGCTGGTCCAGCGGCTCGAAAACAAAGCCGCCGGCCGAGTCGAGAGGATCAACCCGGCGTATACGAGTCAGACGTGTTCGCGTTGCGGGCACTGTGCACCAGGGAACCGCGAGAGCCAAGCGTTCCGGTGCCAGTCCTGCGGCTACAGCGACCACGCAGACCTCAACGCCGCCATCAACATCGCCGCCGGACGGGCGGTCAGTGCGCGCCAAGACAAGCCAGTACGGATGTCCGTGAAGCGTGAACCTCAACTCACTACCTCCGCGTAGAGTAGATGGGTGGAATCCCCGGTCGTTCACCGCCGCGGAGGACGTCAACGCTGTCCCATCCGCATCGACACGCCGAGCTCGACAAGCTGCGGGTGCCAGCAGGCGACCCGATGTCCGTCCACCTCGCCCAACTCCGGATCGTCCGTCCTGCACTGATCGTCCGCGAACTCGCACCGAGCCGCGAACGCACAGCCCGATGGCAGTTGCGCCGGATCCACCGGACGCCCGGGGATCACCGCGAGCGGTTGCTCGAGGTCGGTGTCGAGATCCGGTACCGCGGCCAGCAGCGCGCGCGTGTACGGATGCCGGGCCCCCGTGGCCAGGGCGGTCGCCGGAAGGTCCTCGACGATGCGTCCGGCGTACATCACAAGCACCCGGTCGCAGACCTGGCCGATCACGGTGATGTCGTGACTGATCAGCAGCAACGCGACCCCGCCCTCGGTCCGGATCGACTCCAGCAACCGCAGCACTTGGCGCTGCACGGTGACGTCGAGCGCGGTGGTCGGCTCGTCGGCGACGATCAGCGCGGGTTCTCCCATCAGCCCCATCCCGATCATCGCCCGCTGCCGCATCCCGCCGGAGAACTCGTGCGGGTACTGCCCGGCGCGGCGTTCCGCGGCCGGCACCCGGACCGCCCGCAGCCGGTCGATCGCCCGGGTCATCGCCTGCCGGCGGGTCAGTCCCTGGTGTTCGCGGGCCCCCTCAGCCAGTTGGGCGCCGATCCGCTTGGTCGGGTTGAACGAGGTCATCGGATCCTGGAAGACCATCGCGAACGACGTACCGAGCAGTTGGCGGCGGTCGGCGTTGGGGGTGTCGAGCAGCGGCTCGCGGAGGAAGTCGAGTTGTTCGGCGCTGACCTGGCCGGGAGGTTCGATCAGTTGGGCCACCGCGAGTGCGGTGAGGCTCTTGCCCGAGCCGGACTCGCCGACGACCCCGACGGCCTCGCCATGGCCGATCGTGAAGCTCACGCCGCGAACGGGAGTGATCGGGCCGTCCGGCCCCGGGAAGGTGACCCGCAGGTCCCGCACCGACAGCACCATGTCTTCGACCACGTACTGCGAGGTCGGCCCCTCGGGCTGCGCGGAGTCGTCCGTGCGGCGGCGGAAGCGGGTCACGCCGATGGACTCCACCCCCAAATGCTTCGCCACGGCCTCACCGAAGAGGTTGAACGCCAGCCCGGAGATCACCACGGCGACTCCCGGTGCGAGTGCGGCCGCCGGGTGCACGTAGATGCTGTTGAGGCTCTCACCCATCAGTCGGCCCCAGTCGTACGCCGGAGGCTGGACGCCGAGCCCCAGGAAGGACAGGCCCGCGAAGGCCAGCAGGGCACCTCCCGCGCCGATGGTCGCGTTCACCACCAGCGGCTCGGCGATGTTCGGCAGGATGTGCCGGACCAGCAGCCGGACCCGGCCGGCTCCGGCGATTCGCGCCGCGGCCACGAAGTCGCGGGCCGCCACCCCGGCGACCAAGGTCTGGGTCAGCCGCGCGAAGGCGGGCGCACCGGCGAAGCCGATCGCCAGCACGGCGCCTTTCGCGCCGACACCGAAGATCACCGCGAAGAACAGCGCCAGCAGGAGGCCAGGGAAGGCGACCGCCACATTGACGATCGCCGTCGCCAGCCGTCCGGAGCGGCGCCCGAGCACGGCCGGCGCAGTACCGAGGAGCAGGCCGGTCACGACGGCGATCGCGGTCGCCAGCAGGGCCAGCGCGATCGACTGCCGGGTGGCCACCAGGACCCGGTAGAAGATGTCGCGGCCCAGGTTGTCGGTGCCCAGCCAGTGGCGCGCCGAGGATCCCTCCAGCAGGTGGTCGGTGTCGATCGCACTCGCCTGGTGGGACCAGAGCAGGGGCGCGAAGACCGCCAGCAGGAGGACCACGAGCAACAGCAGTCCCGCACTGAGTCCGAGTGGTGTCCGGATCACGGCGGTCCACCTGCGCCGGCCCTTCGTCGTTCTGGTCGCCATCGATCAGCTCTCCCGGATCGTCGAGCGCGGATCGAGCAAAGCCAGCGCGATGTCGACGACCAGGTTCACCAGCAGCACCCCGATTCCGTAGACGAGCACGACGCCCTGGACGAGTGGGTAGTCCTTGGACAGGATCGAGGAGACGATCGTGCTTCCGAGTCCCGGCCAGCCGAAGACGTTTTCCACCAGCACCGTGCCGGCCACCATCCCGCCCAGCAGCAGACCGCCCAGGGTGATCGTCGCGGTCACCGCGTTCGGTAGCGCGTGCCGCAGATAGATAGTGGCCGCTGGCAACCGTTTGGCCCGGGCCGTGCGCAGGTAGTCGGTCTGCAGCACGGTGAGCAGCTCGACCCGGCAGATCCGGGCCAGCACGGCGGCCGGGCCGATCGCCAGGGAAAGCACCGGCAGGATGTACGACGCCGCCGTACTGCGGCTCGCGACCGGCAGCCAGGCGAGCTTCACCGCGAAGACGTAGACCAGTCCGACGGCGAGCAGGAACTCCGGGATCGCGGCCAGCACCACGCTGACCGAGGTGAAGCTCAGCTCCGCCCGTGGGCGGCGACCGCCTCGGGTCAGGACGCCCATCACCAGACCGGTCGGGATCGACACCAGCACGGCGAGGACGAAGGCGGCCACCGCGAGCTGCACAGTCGCGGGGAGACGGTCGCCGATCACGTCAGAGACCGGGAGTCCCGTCGTGATCGACGTACCGAGGTCGCCGGTGACCAGGCTGCGGAGGAAGTGCCAATACTGCACCCACAGCGGATCGTTGAGCCCGAGCGACTCGCGTCGCGCCTCGACCAGGCTCTGGCTGGCGGCCGGACCCAGGGCGCTCCTGACCGGGTCGCCCGGGATCAGGTGGATCATCAGGAACGACGCCGTCACCAGGGCCAGCAGCGATACCACCAGCTGCGCCAGCCGGCGAGTGGCGAACCGGACCCAGGGGTGACTGCTCCAGGTCGCCATGCTGCCGGTCGTCCGCAGTTGCGTGCTCGAGATCGTCACCGGCCGACTCCTCTGTCCCTCGTCGCTGATCGCACGGGCGCCTAACCGAGCATCCGCAGCGACCCCGGTGCGACGCCGCCCTGGCTGAGCTCGAAGGTCACCCCTTTACCGAAGGCGGGGACGGTCGAGTCGACGAAGGGCACGATGTCCTGCGCGGTCACCAGCGCCTTCTCCGCCGCGGCCCAGTCCGGGCACCCGTCCGTCCCGGCGACGGACGACGCCTTCTGGACGGCCGCGGTGTACGCCGGGTTCTTGATCCCGGCGAAGTTGTTGCCGTTCGGCGGCGTCGGTCCGGACAGGAAGGGCACTAGTTGGCTCGGCAGAGACACGGTCAGCGGGATCAGGGCGGCGTGCCAGGTGCCCTGGCCGGCCAGGATCACGGTGCCGATCTCAGCGGTGGAGACCGCCTTCAACGACACGTCGACGCCGAGGTCGCTCCAGGCCTTCTGCAGCAGTTCCGCGCCGCTCTGCAGCGTCGGACCGAGGCTGGTCGGGTAGTAGAAGACCAGCGACAGCTTCGCGCCGTCTTTGGCCCGGATGCCACCAGTTCCGGTCTTCCAGCCCGCCGCGTCCAGGGCCGACTTGGCCGCCGCGAGGTCGTGCGCGGGCAGATTGCCCGTCACTGTGCCCTCGGTACAGGGACCCATCCCGGGGGCGACCAGTCCGGTCGCGGGCTTGCCCGTTCCACTGGTGATCACCTTGCCGAGCTGGGCCAGGTCCAGTGCCTGGGTGAGCGCCCGTCGGATGGCGGGGTCCGCAGTCGGCAGGCCGGCCTTCTGGTTGAACCAGAGCTCACCCAGGGGAGTGGAAGCCTCGCGCTGGAAGAGTTTCTGGGCCGCCAGGCGCTGCTTGTCAGGCCCGGCGATCGCTGCGAGGTTGATCTGCCCGGACAGCAACAGGTTCGCCGAGGTCGTCTCGTTGCTGACCACCTTGAGCACCACCTTGTCCGGCAGGCCTTGCTGGTCGGTCTTCCAGTCGCCCGGACCCCACGCGTAGTCCTTGCGGCGCTCCATCGTGTAGTGGTCGCCGGGGACGGCCTCGGTCATGGTGAACATGCCCGTCCCGTCGCCCGCCTGCTTGAGCAGGTTGCGGTCTTTCATGCCCTTGTCGCAGACGATGTGCAGACCACCGACGTTGCGGTCCAGGAAGGCATCCGGCGCGGGCACCGTCACAGTCACCGTGCCGGCCGCGTCGTCGGCCGTCGCCTTGGCGCCGGGCGGGACGAAGACGCCGATCCGGCTCGACTTGTTGGCGGGGTCGCCGACGAAGCTGATGTTCGCCGCCACGGTGCTCGCCGTCAGCGCCGTACCGTCTGCGCAGGTCACCCCCTTGCGGAGCGTGTACGTCGCCTTGGTGGTCGTGCCCTCCCACTTCTCCGCCAGCCCCGCCACCATCTTCCCGGCCGCGTCGAGGTTGATCAGGGAGTCGTACATGAACGCGTCGACCTGCTGGGTGACCGACAACGAGGTGAAGTGCGGATCGAGATTGCCGGGATCGGCGCTGATCGCCATCGTGAAGGTCTGGCCCTCGGCGAGCTTGCCGGAGCCGCCGACAGTGGCGCTCGAGCCCGCGCCCGAGTCGCACGCGGTCAGGGCGAGGCCGAGCGCGAGGGTCGTGGCCAGGACAAGGGTCTGGGGAGATCGCATGGTGCCTCCGAGGGGATTCGGTGCCGTCAGGACTGCGCGCGGCGCATCGCGCGGCCGCTGTGGAGGTAGAGGGCCCGGCCGCTGCCGTCGTCGCCGATGAAGGCCTGCGGCTGGTGGAATCCCTGCTGCGGTTCGAGCGTGATCAGCGTGTCGCCGTCGAGCCGGACGAGCTCGACCGGATCCGGCTTGCCGCCGAGGTCGGCGATGTCGCCCTTGGGGGTGTGGTCGAGCCAGACCCGGCCGTCCTCGTCCTGGCTGACGGTGATGTCGGCGATGTCGCAGCTGTACCTCCCGAGGTACCGGGTGGCGTCGTCCAGCGGTGCGGGCTCGGCCGGCGGGGTGGGCGGTGACGGCATTTCCAGCCCGATCAGCTCCCGCAGCACGTGTCCGACGACCTGCTGGTAGAGGCCGATCAGGGTGCCGCCGTTGGTCAGCAGAGCTACCGCGAGCCCATGTTCGGGCACCACCCGGAGGAACGCGCCCTGCCCGATGGTGCCGCCGTCGTGGCCGATCACTGTGCTGCCCTGCCAGTCGAAGATCTCCCAGCCGAGGCCCCAGGCGTTGCCCATCATCCCCAGCGGGGGCAGCTCGACCTGGCGGTCCTGCATAGCTTTGACACTTCCGGACCCGACCACCTCGGTGCCGTCCGCAGCCTTGCCGGAGTCGAGGTGCAGCTGGGCGAAACCGAGCAGGTCCCGGGGACGCATCGCGAGCATCGCGCCGGCGGGAGCCATCGACCGCATCAGCGACCACACCGGCGCCGGCACCGGGTCGGCGTCCGGCTCCGGCCGGATGTGACCGACGGCGGCGCGGTGCAGGATCGCCTCGTCGGCGTCGTTGGCCACGTGGGTCAGGCCGAGCGGGGTGAAGAGGTGCTCCCGCAGGCAGGTGGCGTACGGCTTGCCCCGCACGAGCTCGACCAGCCGGCCGAGGACGGAGAAGGCGGCGTTGTTGTAGGAGAACATCTCGCCCGGCGGGTAGAGCTGGGTCACCCCGGCGAGCTGGGCGACGTACTTCTCGACGCAGTCGTCGCCGTTGCCCGTGTCGGTGAAGATGTCGCCCTCGAAACCGGACGTGTGGCACAGCAGCTGCCGCACGGTGATCGCCGCGGCGGCAGCCTCGTCGGCGAGCACGAAGCCCGGCACATAGTCGCGGACCGGTGCGTCCAGGTCGACCCGGCCCTCGTCGACCAACTGCATCACCAGGGTGGTCGTCCACACCTTCGTGATCGAGCCGACCTGGAACAGGGAGTCGGCCGTGGCCTCGACACCGGTCGCCTTGCTGAGCACGCCGGCCGCCGCATCGATCACCTCACCGCGCCAGGACACCGCGACCGCGGCGCCGGGCACCTGGTATTCCGCCAGCAAGGACGCCAGCCGGTCGTCCAGCCACTTCTGGATCTCGCTCAGGGTCGCCATCCCCGAACCGTAGGACCGGCCCGGGAGACAGTATTCGTCCCCGCCGACGAGGACTGTCGCGTGAGTCCGTCCGGGCGGACGAAGCCGAACGCGGTGCCCGGTGGTTAATCGGTTGGCCACCCTCAGCCGTCGGTGTGAGGATCCGAGGATAGGCAGCGAGCGGCGGTACTGGTACGAGGGAGGGCTGGATCCGGTGGAACTGGAGTTCCAGCGGCTCTACGGTCCGGTGCCGCCGGCCACCCGTGCGGAGGCGAAGACGTTCTTCGGCGGACTCGGCCTGGACTAGTGGGTCGCCGGCGGCTGGTCGATCGAGGCGTTCATCCGGGGTGTCCCGGCCGCACGAGGACCTGGACGTGTCGTTCTAGCGGAAGAACGTGCCGCAACTGGTGGAGCACTCGAAGGGCCGGTACCACGTCTGGTCGGCCGGCAGCACCGGGTTCAGCCCGCTGTCGGTGGAGAAGCCGGAGGTCCCGGACACCGCGGACCAGGTCTGGCTCCGCGAGCACGCCCTCGCGCCCTGGCGGTACGACGTCGTCCTGAACCCGGACCCGCGACGGGCGCTGGGTGTCCGGCGCGACCCGAGCCTCGACTTCGACCTGGACGAGATCACCTGGATCGCCGACGACGGCATCCGGTACCTCAACCCGGAGATGGCCCTCTGCTACAAGGCCCGGCTGGATCGGCGCAAGGACCGACCGCCAAGACCTCCTCGCGGTGTTCGTGCGGGCACTGCAAGACCACGAGGCTTGGGCTCCGGAGCTGCCCCCCAACGCCGTCATTTACTCCTCCGACTATCCCCGGGTGGATCCGCTGCGCGCCGGGGGCGTGAACACGCACGTGATGGCGCAGGTCCCGTGCCCATCCGCCGGACTGGCCGCACCCCGACGGCCGGTTCCTCACCGAGTTGATGATCGCCACCGGCCTACGCCTGGGCGAGCATGTGAACTGGGCTACCCGTTGGTGTTCGACAATGACGGAACCCCTACATCCGGTGCTGGAACCACAAGATGCGGCCGCGAGGCCCACGTGCCGATCAGCGCCGCCCTACTCGACCGCGTCCGCGCCCATCACCTGCGCACCACACAATGGTTCCCCGAACCCACAGCCGCCTACCTGGCCACGCCGACATTGACAAAGAAGACCGCCGACCTGTCGTTGACCACGGTCCACCTGGCCTACGGTCCGAACGGCAACGCCGCCGAGGCGGTATACGACATGGACTTCGGCATGGGGTTCTCGGGCTCGGTAACGCCCGGCAAGGCTAAGACGGCACGGTTCGGGTTCACCGTTCCGAAGAACCAGACCATCGACGTCGAGGTCGAGCCCGGCTTCCTGGACTACGAGTCCTGCCACTTCGAGGGCCTCGTCAAGTAGAGCCCTCGACCTGGTCCTTCGAGCTTGGCGAACCACCCATGCCAACGACCAAAACTAGTGGCTTGTCACGCGGCCTTGGCCGGGTAATCGACCTGTAGCGCGTCTGCCGGCAGACGGTCTTCAAGATCTGATCTCGGAGATGGTCGTGGGACGTCGCCCCCCTGTAGGAGTGCTCTGGTCGACGGATCAACAAGGCGCACGGTGCAACAGATCGTGGCCCTCGCAGTGCGGACGGGATGCCCCTACCGCGGCGTGGTCATGCTTCCAACCTCAGCGGGAGGCACCAGTGGGCGCTCGGTTGAAGCTCGCGCGATAGGCCGTGGGAGTGAGTCCCACCCGGCCGACCATGTGCTTGCGGAGGGAGTCC
>JAWWOY010000328.1:0-4601 GCA_033851195.1 Kribbellaceae bacterium
GTCCTGCTCGAGGACGCGGCCGACCGCTTCCTCCAGGTGTCGTTCCTCGTTCAGCACCGGCATCACGACGGAGACCGGGGGCCATGGGGACAAGGGCATATCAGGCCTTACAGATCGAAGCGACGTCGTCGACGTCGTTGGCGGGCTTGGATGGGGTGCCGCCGGGTTTCGCCGGCGTGTTGGTGGTGGGCTTGCTGGTGCTTGGACTGCTCGGCTTCATACCGTTGCCGTCGTTGGCCGACTTGTCCAGTGACTCTGACTTCTCAATTGCCTGGGCGACCCCGGTGCGGATCAGATCGAAGTCAGGGTTACCGGTGTGGATCAGCGGCGGGACCGGCGAGAAACTCGACACTGGCAGCTTCTTGGCATTCAGCGCGAGGTCCATGAAGGTCCCCAGTTCGCCGGCCGGGATGTCGGTCTGCATCACCTCCTTGCTGGCCGAGGCGATGCCCTGGAAGTTGGTCAACACGGTCTGCGGCGACAACTGGTTCAACATCGCGGTCATCACGCACTTCTGCCGGGTCATCCGCTCGTAGTCGGTAGCACCGGCGCGGGACCGGGCGAACCACATCGCGTGATACCCGTCCAGGTGCTGATTCCTGCCCGCCGGGATGTACCCCTTGATCGGGCTGCCGATACCGCCGATCGGGACCTTCTTGCCGACGTCGAGGGTGACCCCGCCGACCGCGTTGAGCAGACGCGTGAAATTGCCGAAGTCGATCAGCACGTGGTAGTTGACCTTCAGCCCGGTGACCGCCTCCACCGCTTGGCGGGTGGCGAGCAGACCGGGCTCTTGTACCCCTGGGAACAACTGCCTGTGCCCCGTCGCGTAGGTGAAGACGCCGTTCAGGAGACAGTTCTCGGCACAGTTGTCCCATTTGAATCCGGCTGGGAACTGCTTGGCCATCGCCGTACCAGCCGGGAACGGCACCTTCGCCAGGTTCCGGGGCAGTCCGATCAGCACGGTTCGGCCGGTGTCGGCGTCGATGCTTGCCAGCGTGATGCTGTCGGGCCGGGTGCCGATCCGGTTCGCCCCGGAGTCGCCACCGAGCAGCAGCACGTTGTACCGGCCCTTGTCCGCCTTCGACTTCGTCCCGTTGCCGAAGACGCTGGCGACGAAATCGCGCTGGGCGGAGACGATCGTGCTGGCCCAGACGAGCGCGACCACCACGACGACGATCAGCACCCCGTCCAGCACGCTGGCGGTCAATCGGTGGTTCCGCGCCAGTGTCAACGGACGCCCCAACCGGTAGGCGTCCATGAACAGCGCCGCCCAGCCGAGCGCCAGCAGGATCATCAGGATCTGCACCACCAGCAGGGTGCGCGGCGAGACCAGCAGGTTGATGGTCCCGGACCGCCAGACCAGCGAGAGCAGCACCAGGAAGATCACGACCGCGGCAAGGCCGGCGAGCACCCGCCAGGCGTACCGGCCTGCTCTCCTGCTGCCGGCCACGATCTGTGCCGAGCCGGGCAGCACCAGAGTCATCGCCAGCAGCGTCAGCGCACGTCTGAACCGAACCGGTTCGCTGAGACTGCGCAGGTCAGCAGGCTCCTGCGGCATGACGTCCTTCCCATCGTACGGCGCGCGCCGGCGCTCTCACCCCAGGACGGGCGTCTCCCCTGTGTAACCGGTGTCACGCGTTCAGTATGGCCATGACGAGACCGCCCTCCGGGTCAGGCGCGCCGCCCCACCTTGTCGTCGAGGCCGCGAAGCACTGTACCGGACATGTCCGGTTTCCGCCCACGATCCGGTCCCGGTGGTCAGAGCGCGAACCGTCATGAAGCTGTGATGGTTCGTGCGCGAGCCCAGCGGATACGAAGAGTCATAAGGTGATCACGCCCTGCTTGCATCCCCCGTCAGCTTCACCGCAAGCTCCTTCGTGAGGACAGGACATCCGCCCATGAGACTGATCCGTTCCATCGCTGCGGCTGCTGTGACCGTCAGCACTGTGCTGCTCGGCGGCAGCCAGGCACTGGCGGCGCCATTCACCGAACCCGCCACAGTGGCGGCGCCCGGTGCCGATTTCACCGGGATCGCGGCCTTGAGCAATTGCTCCGCTTCCCTGATCCGGTACGCCGAGTCGTTGTCGACCGACAAGGCCCTCGTACTGACCAACGGACACTGCTACGAGGGCGGCTTGCTAAATCCGGGCCAGGTCCTGGTGAACAAGTCGTCCACCCGCTCGATCACGCTGCTGAGGCCGGACTCGAGCCGGGCCGGTACGGTCCGCGCCAGCCGGATCATCTACGGCACGATGACCAAGACCGACATGATCGTGTACGAGGTGAGCGAGACCTACGCCTCGATCAAGTCCCGCCTCAACGTCAGCCCGCTGACCCTGGCCAAGCAGGCCCCGGCCACAGGGACCGGAATGGCGGTCGTGTCCGGCTATTGGAAGCGGATCTACACCTGCTCGGTGCAGGGCACCATCCCGGAACTGCGGGAGGGTGGCTGGACCTGGAAGAGCTCGATCAAGTACCAGCAGCCCGGCTGCGAGACGATCGGCGGCACCTCCGGCTCCCCGGTGGTGAATACCGCCACCGGGGAGGTCATCGGCGTGAACAACACCGGCAACGAGGACGGCGCACGCTGCACGCTGAACAACCCCTGCGAGGTCGATGCGGCCGGCAACATCACCGTCGACCAGGGCGCCGCCTACGGTGAGCAGACCTGGTGGCTCTACACCTGCCTGACGACCACCCGCACCCTGGACCTGAAGAAGGTCGGCTGCGAACTCGTAGCACCGGTTGGTAGCTGAGTAACGGTCCGGTACGGTGACCGCACGCACGGTCGCCGTACCGGGCCTATTTCTCGGTGAAGGGTGACGTGCGCCACTTACCATCAGGTATGGTCCCCGGCCATGGCTACCCAACCCGCAGTTGACTCCCCCACGCCCGGCCCGGCCACCGGGTGGCACAGCCCGCTGGGAGTGAGACCGCGGCTCGTGGCGGCCAGTGCCCTGATGCTCTTCCTGGAGCTGGCGCTGATCCGTTGGACCGGCTCGAACGTCGTCCACCTCAGCTACTTCTCGAACTTCGTCCTACTCGGCTCGTTCCTCGGTATCGGGGTCGGCATCCTGCGGTCCGGCAAGGCCAAGCGACTGCCGTACTACTCACCGGTGATGCTCGGCCTGCTGGTCGCGATCATCGCCTGGAAGCCGGTCACGGTCGACCGGGGCGGCTCCTCCAGCGTCATCTACTTCACCAGCCTGAACACGACCGGTCCGCCGGTCTGGGTGATCCTGCCGATCATCTTCGTGGCGGTCGCGGTGGTGCTGGCCGGCCCCGCCGAGCTGGTCGGCCGCTGCTTCGCCGAACTGCCCCGGCTGACGGCGTACCGGTTCGACCTGATCGGCAGCCTGATCGGCATCGTCTCGTTCACCGCGCTGTCGTTCCTCGGCGCACCGCCGATCTGGTGGGGTGCCATCGTGACCCTCGCCTTTCTCGGCCTGCTGGTCCCGCAGCGTGAGACGACGGCCGTTGCGCTTAGCACCGCGCTAGTGCTCGCTCCGATGCTGATCATGATCGGCGTGCTGTTCCACGAGTCCACCCGGCCGGACAACAGCTGGTCGCCGTACTACAAGGTCCAGACCAACGCTTCGGAGTTCAAGGGCGTGCCGGTGCTCACCATCACGGTGAACGGCGTGCCACACCAGCAGGCCATCCCGGCCGCCTCCCGGCTGCAGTGGGAGCCGCAGTACGGGATGCCGTACGAGCGCGCGAAGGCCACACCGGACAACGTGCTCATCATCGGCGCCGGCAGCGGCACCGACGTGGCGATCGCGCTGAGCAAGGGCGCCAAGCACGTCGACGCGGTCGAGATCGACCCGCGGATCCGCGACATCGGCCGCGAGCTCAACCCCGACCACTCCTACCAGGATCCGCGGGTGACCTCGTACATCGACGACGGCCGCGCGTTCCTGTCCCGGACCGACAAGAAGTACGACCTGATCCTGCTCGCGCTGCCGGATTCGCTGACGCTTGTGAACGGTGCCAGCTCGCTGCGGCTGGAGAGCTACCTGTTCACCCAGCAGGCCTTCGAAAGCGCCCGTGACCACCTGAAGCCGGGTGGCGCGTTCGCGATGTACAACTACTACCGCGAGACCTGGCTGATCGACCGGCTCGCCAGCACCGCCCAGAAGGCGTTCAACCACACGCCGTGCGTCGACAAGGTGGGCGACGGCCTCCAGCAGGCCGTGGTCACCGTGGGTCTCACCGAGGCCGACCAGACCTGCGGGACGGCCTGGGCCGGCCCCGCCGCCAACACCCCGCCGCCGGCCACGGACAACCGGCCGTTCCTGTACCTGTTCACCGACCGGATCCCGTCGCTCTACCTCGTCACACTCGGGCTGGTCCTACTCGCCGGGCTGATCGGGGTCGGCATCGCCGGCGGCGGTTCGTCGTACCGGCGGATGCGCCCGTACGCCGACCTGTTCCTGCTCGGCGCCGGCTTCATGCTGCTGGAAACCAAGAGCATCACCGGCTTCGCGCTGCTGTTCGGCACCACCTGGGTGGTCAACGCGATCGTGTTCGCCGGCGTGCTGGTCGCCGTACTGGCCGCTGTCGAAGTGACGCGAAGATTCAAGACGCCACCACTGAAG
>JAWWOY010000344.1:0-3349 GCA_033851195.1 Kribbellaceae bacterium
GTGACTCTCCCGCTGCGCGGCCAGGACCAGTGCGGCACTTATGTGTGCGTGGAACTCCGCACCTGTAGGCGTGGACGTCAGCAGCCGAGCACTCGAAGCAGCCGAGCACTCGAAGCAGCCGAGCACCCGAAGCACCCGAGCACCCGAAGCACCCGAGCAGCCGAGCACCCGAAGCACCCGAGCACGCGGGCGCGCGAGTCGGCTAGCTGGACCGAGCCAGTCAACACGGCACCTTCACTGCCGGCCGGGGTCGCGCACCCGGGCACCCCGGCACGCGGGCATGCGGGCACGCGGGTGTCCGTCCTACGGGCTCGGAACGGCTTGTAAGTAGGGGGAATCGACTGGTGCGGCGGCTGCGGTGGCTGGGGGAGTGGCCGTGACCCGGGCAGTCTGAACGGCCCACGGGTGCGGCAGAAAGCCGGATATCCACAGGCTGCGGAGGAGTTTGACATTCGGGTTACGTTCGCGGGCTTGGCGTCCGGGCGGTGCTCTTGAGGTCTACAAAGGGTTGGTCGGCGAAAGGAGCCACGATGGCGTACGACGTAGTGGTGCTCATCGAGCGGGAGATGAGTGAGGGGGACGCGCGACGCGTGGCCGCCCTGCACGCGAGGCGCGAGGAAACGGTGGACTACCACCTGCTCATCTCCAGTCATCACTCCAACGGATTCGGCGGAACGCTGGCGCTGCTGGGTTCGAACAGAACGGACATGTACGGTCTGCCCGTCGAGGCAAATGGATCACGTACGGCGCCGGAGTTGGCCGATCCGGCGGAGGATCTTGCCTCGGTCATCGAGCACAGCGCCCGGCGGCTGCGTAGCCACAACAGTTGCCATGTGAATGTCTCGATCACGCATGGCGAGGTGCTGATCGGGCTGAAGGCGTTGCTGATAAGTACCGCCAGCCAGGAGGTCGTCGTGGTGGCTTGGCCTGAGACGGCCGCGCGGTTCTTGGTGTCCGAGTGGCCCCAGCGCGCCCGGAAGGTACTTAAAGTCCCCCAGGTCCGGGTGCTCGAGCACTACAGCTGAACGGTCCCACCGGTTCGGGTCGGGCCGTGGCCGACTGCCCACGGGAGCGGCTGTCCACCGGAGCGGCTGTCCACCGGAGCGGTTATCCCACTGGTGCAGCAGAGGTGGATCAGGTCTCGTCGATCAGTGCGCGGAGGGAGTCGCGGTCTGGTTCGGGGACGTAGCCGGCGTAGTAGTCGTAGAGATTCTGGCGGGCGAGTCGGGCCGCGGCGTGGCCGTCGCCGGTCCGGATCGCGTCGACCACCTCGGTCTGATACTGCAACGACTTCTGCATCAGTGCGCGGCTGTTCGGCGCGGGCGAGCGTTCGTCAGTGATCTTGGCAGAGACCTTGTCATGGATCTTCTCAGAGATCAGGCTGAGCACGACTCCGCGGACCACCTCGTTGCAGACCTGGATCAGTGAGTTGCGGCTGGCCCGGGCGACGGCGTTGTGGAGCGCGACATCGGCCTCGCTGAACTCCTCGGAGTCGACCCCGAGCGCCGCGCGCATCGCGACCAGCGTCTTCTCCATCTCGGCCAACTGCTCGGTCGTGCGCAGCCGCGAGGCGAGTTGGATCGCTGCGCCGTCCATGATCATCCGGAACCCGATCAGCTCGCTCAGGCTCAGCTCATCGACCCGAGCCAGCCGGACCAACTGCTTGCGCAGCGCGCCGTGGGAGTACGGCAGGATCTCCGCTCCGTTGGGATCACCCGGGCGGGACCGTACGACGCCGTTGCTCTCGAGCACGCGAAGAGCCTCGCGGACGGTGGAGCGACTGACGGCGAACTGGACGACGAGTTCACGTTCGCTGGGCAGCCGCTGGCCGGGGGCGAGGTCGCCGCGGGCGAGGGCTTCCTCGATCTGCTCGACGATCCGCTGGTAGGCGCGGACCGGCTGCACCGGCTGGAACTGTGGTCCCTTCGCCATCTGGCAGCACCCCTCGCATGTCATCGCTTGACAGGCCCGTTCAGCACCGACAACCTAGACGACTGTTGGTACCTAGTCCACTGGTCCGACCAGTTGGATCGCCTGGAGGAAGTGTGAATGTGTCCCTCGCCAGGGCGGCCGTAGCGCTCGTCGCCACGGCCGGCCTCCTCGCCGCGGCTGCTTGTTCGGCAGGGTCCAGTTCGTCCCCGACCGCTTCGAACGGAGCCGACCAGTCGCTGGCGATCGGCCTGGTGGCGGAACCGGCCAGCCTCGATTTCACCACCACGGACGGCGCGGCCATCCCGCAGGCGCTGCTCGACAACGTCTACGACGGACTGGTCAAGCAGGACGAGAACGGCAAGATCGTGCCGGACCTGGCGAAGTCCTGGACCGTCTCTCCGGACCGCAAGACCTACACGTTCACCCTGGTCGACAACGCGAAGTTCACCAACGGCAAACCGTTCACGGCGGCCGACGCGGTGTTCAGTATCAACCGGGTCAAGTCGAAGTGGACCACCTCGCTGAAGGGCGCGATGGACGTCGTACAGGAGGCGAAGGCGACCTCACCGACTGAGCTCAAGGTGACGCTGAGCAAGCCGAGCAACGATTGGCTGTTCCGGATGACGACGCGGATCGGGGCGATGTTCTCCCAGACCGGTGTCGACAAACTCGCGACCGACCCGGTCGGCACCGGCCCGTACAAGTTCAGCTCGTGGAAACGCGGCGACTCCATCGTGCTGCAGCGCAACGATGCCTACTGGGGAACGAAGCCGTTCTTCAATCAGGTCACGCTGAAGTACTTCAAGGACCCGACCGCGCTGAACAACGCGCTGCTCACAAACACGATCAACGTGATCGGCACCGTGCAGGCGCCGGAGTCGCTGAGCCAGTTCACCAGCAACAGCAAGTACCAGGTGATCGAAGGCACCACGAACGGCGAGGTCGTGCTGTCCTTCAACAACTCCAAGCCCGTCTTCAAGGACATCCGCGTCCGCCAGGCCATCCGGCAGGCGATCAACCACAAGGCGTTGCTCGACACCTGCTTCGCCGGTCGTGGCAAGCTGATCGGCAGCATGGTCCCGCCGACCGATCCGTGGTACGAGGACCTCACCGGCATCGCGCCGTACGACCCGGCGAAGGCGAAGTCGTTGCTCCAGGCAGCGGGTGCGACCGGCACCACCCTCCGGCTCCGGCTGCCGACGTTGCCCTACGCAACTTCCTGCGGCCAGGTGGTCAAGAGCCAGCTGGAGCAGGTCGGGCTGAAGGTGCAGATCGACCAGCTGGAGTTCCCGGCGGCCTGGCTGACCACGGTGTTCAAGAACGCCGACTACGACATGTCGATCATCTCGCACGTCGAGCCGCGCGACCTGGGCGCC
This sequence comes from Kribbellaceae bacterium, assembly GCA_033851195.1. Classification (GTDB taxonomy): domain Bacteria; phylum Actinomycetota; class Actinomycetes; order Propionibacteriales; family Kribbellaceae; genus Kribbella. The sequence continues at coordinate 3,309 of JAWWOY010000344.1, forward strand.
GTCTTCAATGCGACGTACTACACCCGGTACGACGACCCGCA
>JAWWOY010000354.1:0-6481 GCA_033851195.1 Kribbellaceae bacterium
GCCGGCACCGCGGCAGCGTCCAGCCCCGCTGACCGCGGGAATGGCAACGATGCCGGCTACACCTTCGCCGTGATCGGTGACATTCCTTACGGAGCGGCGCAGATCGCGAACTTCCCGAACGTCGTCAAGCAGATCAACGCCGATCCCAATGTCCAGTTCGTCGACCACCTCGGCGACATCAAGGACGGCTCGTCGGTCTGCAGCGACGCGTACTACGCCCAGATCAAGGCCCAGTTCGACAAGTTCTCCGACCCGCTGGTCTACACGGTCGGCGACAACGAGTGGACCGACTGTCACCGGACCAACAACGGGGCGTACAACCCGCTCGAACGGCTGGCGAAGGTTCGTTCGGTCTTCTTCCCGAACCCGGGATTCACCCTCGGCCAGCACCCGGCCAAGGTCGCCACTCAGGCGTCGCAGGGTATCCCCGAAGACGTGCGCTACACCCGCGCGGACGTTGCGTTCGCTGCGCTGCACATCGTCGGCAGCAACAACAGCCTGGCGCCCTGGACGGGTAAGACCGCGCCGACCCCGGAGCAGACCGCGGAGGTGCTCGGTCGCACCGCGGCAGTCATCCAGAGCATCCGCGACACCTTTGCGCAGGCTCGTGCGCAGCACAACAAGTCGGTCGTACTGCTGACTCAGGCTGACATGTTCGACCCGACGGTGACCAACCCGACGTACGCCGACTACTTCGCCTTCCAGCCGATCGTCCAGGCGATCGCCCAGGAGTCGGCTGCCTTCAGCGGCCCGGTGTACCTGTTCAACGGAGACAGCCACGTCTACAACAGTGACCAGCCGCTGGCGGCAGGTTCCAAGTGGCTGTCGTTCTACGGCGTCACCAAGCCGGTGTCCAACTTGTCCCGGGTGACAGTGGACGGCTCGACCGGGGTGAACAACTACCTGCGGGTCACCATCGATCCCAGCAGCAGCAATGTCCTGAACTGGACCCGGGTGCCGTTCGCCTCCTAGTCAGCCAGCACTTGGCAACTGTACGTAGTGAGCGGCATAGTGCTTTGTGGCCAGGTAAAGGTCTGAGGCATGGGAGATCGCTGCGCCGTGGATAGGGACAGAATCAAGTCGGCAGGGTTGCGGGTCGATGCCGGGACCGCGATCGTTCTCCGCGAGGCGTACCACAAGATCGAGGCCAGTTTCCGGGGCGACCACTACGGCCTGTACGACTACGTGCGCGCTGTGGCAGGCAAGATCGCCCGGGTCGACACCTTTTATGTCGGCTTCCTGCACGGTTCGAACAGGGTGCGCTATCCCTACGGCTACGAGAATGGCAAGTACGACGATCCCACCACCCACACGTTCGGCCCGAACGGCCAGACGGCATGGTTGCTCAAGCACAGGCAGACCTACCGCTTCGCCTATGACAACGGCGCGGTGCTGCAAGGTGGGGTCGCGTTCGGTGACGTCAGCAGGCAGTCAGCCGATGCGGTAACCGTGCCGCTGTTCCGCAAAGGCGACGGCACCGGCCATCAGTTGTTCGGCATGGTCTCCATGCACAGCTATGAGCCGGACAGCTACGACGACAACGCGGTACGTGCCTTCGAGTGGCTCGCCGGCATGGTGGCGCGAGTGTTGTCCCGGGAATCTGAGGACCGGGATGCGCTCCGCCTCCTGCCGGCGGGCGACGAGAGCCCGAACCTGCTGACCTCGGACCACGTGATGGAGTACCTCTCGAACCGCATCGCACTCCTGCGCAGCATCGCCGACGAGGCAATGGCTGAACCCGAGGCAGCCAACCAACCCATCCAGGGACACCTGGCGAAACTCGTCAGAACCGCGGAGCAGATCCAGTGCGAGCTGATCGAGATGCTGCTGGAGACCGACGAAGGACCCGAACGGCGGTTCGGCAGTCTGACCCCGGCCCAGCAAGGCGTCGCCGTACTGCTGGTCGACGGACTCGACAACGACCAGTTGGCGGCCGAGCTCGGGATCAGCCTCAACACCGTGAAGTCCCATCTCAGCACCATCCTCAGGAAGTACGAGATGGAAAACCGCGGCCAGGTCGCCGACGACGTACGCAAGCACCTGTCCCGATAACCCGGCACCCGGCCTCATCCAGAGGATGATGCCCGGCGGTGAGCACCGTCGTTCCCAGTGCAATAGGCGGGAGAGAGCCGTCCTGCCAGAGTGACACCCGGGCGACGCCGATGGGAGCTGCGGGTGACGATGACGAGGACGCCCAGCCTGGAGAGGTGTATCGCCGTCGCCAGCGCAGTGGCTTGGCGCGAACGCTCACCGGTGCAGGTTCTCCATCTCCTCTTGTCGACGATGTTCACCGATGACCGGTCGTCCCGCTCCCGGCTCAGCCTGCGAGAACTCGGCGTACACCATTTCCTGACCGACGAAGGCTATGTGACCTTCAGGGCTGCGGTGGACGACCCACAGCGCCGCCGTGCACCGCTGACCGCTGCGGCTAAAGCCGTCCTCAACAGACTGCAGTACTGGGCGACCAGGACCGGTGATCAGAACCCGGACACGGTTCATCTGCTGCTTGCCTGCCTCGAAGCGGGATCCGGGGACGCCGACGTGCGGGAGGCGGCGCGCGAGGTCGGGCTCTCTCGGCGGGACGTGACGCGGGCGGCGATGACCATTCGCCACTTGGTGTCCGCCGCCGACCGGCAGGCCCGGGTCCGCGGGCCGATTCTGTCCGTACGACGACCCGATCGGCCCGGCGGCTATCAGGTCGAGAACCGGTGGCGGGCGAGCGCCGGCCCCCGGAAGGTCCACACCTTCAAGATGCGATCCCAGCTGACCGGTGCCTTCGACCCCGGTTCTCCCGTTCACCTCTATCTCTTGAGGGTGCACCTGTGGCTGCAGTTGACGTTCTCTGTCGTCAACGTGGTGCAGCTGGCTCTGATCGCGTACGCCGCGGTGACTGTGACGGCTTGGTCCGCCGTGTGGCTGGCCAGCATGCTGCGACGAACGGCAGCACCAGTGTGGCTGAGGGTGGCAGTTGATCTCGGACTCGTGGTGGCTTCGGTGATGCTGGACATCCCCTGGTGGCTGGCGATCGTGGCGCTGGTGACGTTGCTGCTGGACATCGGTGAAGGCAGGCTTGCGTTGCTCGAGGTGAGGGGAGATACCGCCGATCCGTCCGTCTCGCCGCGCGATCTCCGCTCAGACGCCCGGCTGAACGCGAGCGCGAGCAGGTACTACACAGCCCTGAAGTTCAAGGGAGAGTTGGCGTCGGAATGACCGTGTCCAGGTTCGATCCCGCGGTGGGCAGTCTCCACGACCTGAGCTCGGCCCTCGATCGCGTCCTGCTCTGGACCTTGCCGGCCATTCGTCTGGTCGTTCTCGCGGTGGCGGGGGCCTTCGGTCTGCTGCTCGGTCTCGACGGCTTGGCGCTGGTGGTGCTGCTCGCCATGTCGTGGGTGCTCGCCCTGTGGCCCGTGCGGTTCGCGTTTCCGATCGTGGCCGTCGTGCTCGGCGTGGTCACCTGGTACGAGCACTCCTCGGCGCTGACGTTCCTGTCCACCGCGGCGGTGGTCAGTCAGCTCCGGCTGGTTCGCTCGTTCCTGCGTATCGGGGCCTTGCCGATCAGATCGGTGGACAGTCCGTCCCTGTTCCTGGGGCGACACTTCCTGTTCCGGGCGTTATCGGATCGGACGGCCGCTTCGGTGCTGCTCGCGATCGACAAGGCGACGTGCGACGACCGGGCCCGGGCGGCGATCTTCATCGACGACTGCTTCGACAGGGTGCCGGTGCACCTCCAACCGGTGCTGGTGCAGTGCCAAGCACTGGTCAAGGTCGGGGAGCTCGAATTCCCCGCGGCATTGCTGCTGTCGGAGCGCGCCAGAGAGCTGGCCGCAGACGCTCCCGAAGAGATCCGCGGCTGGTGTGCCTTGCAGGCGGGCGACGTGTTGCTCGCCGCCGGGCAACTCGCCGCCGCTGAAGCCCGGTGGCAGGAATCGCTCGAACTCCTGCGCCGACGTCGGCGTACACGCTATTGGGCGACGCAGGCCGAGCTTCGCCTGATCGAGGCGCTGACAGCTGACCTGGCGGATGCCGACAGATGCCGGAGCGGTTTGAAAGCCCTTTGCCAGGTACGCCGGAGCGCCGTACGAGCCGGCAATCTCGAACTGCTGAGCAAGGCCGAGCTCCAGCTGCTGCGGCTGATGCACCGCGCGGGAAACACGGTGGGTGTTGTCAAGCACTTGGAGAAGCAGTGCGAGCAGACCGAGGGGCGTGTCGTCCTCGGCGCCTCGGTGGCCGACCATGCGACCGAGGCGCTGCTCCTGGCCTCCTTGTATCTGGACATGATCGAGAATCCGACGAGGTACCCGGATTCATTGCGGGGAGTGGATTCGGAGCGCTACGCCGACATCGCGGACCTGGCTGAGTGTGTGCTCCGGCAGCTGAGCCGGTCGACGAAGCCGTTGCTGGAGGCACAGGCTTTTGCGATCCTCGCGCGGGTTCAGAGCGCGACTGATCGGCCCGAGGCTGCACTGGGTAACGTGTTGAAGAGTCTCAACATCGTCCAGCAGGTCCGCTGTCGACTGCCGACGGCCCGATGGCGGACACAGTGGCTGGCGGCCCATGCGCACACGTACGCGTTGGCGCTGGACCTTGCCAGCAAGGATGATCCGACTTTGGTGGCCGAGTTGCTGGAGACCATCCGGTCGCAGTCCGTGCCGTTGGAGTCCGCCCGGTCCGGTGGTTTGGTCCGCTCGGTCTTCGACTCGATGCTGGCCATCACCGGGCTGCCGCTCGCTACGGCCGTACCGGGCGATGCCGGGCCGATCGTCACGGACGACCGGACCATCCTCGTGGCGGGTGCCTCGTGGGTCGGCGGCGACGAGCGCAACGTGATCAGCCTGGATGACGAGATCGAGTCGATGGTCCCGGGGGGTTGGTACTGGAGCTTCGCGAAGGTGTCCGGCTGGGTCTATCACGCGATCCGAACTCCCCAGGGGCAGTGGCACGCCCAGCGACGTCCGGCCGCGGAACTCGACGGACCGTTCGAGGAACTGACCCGACACCTGCACTCCGAGTTGCCGGGAGAGGAGGACCCGGCCGTGTGGGCGCACATTTTCGAGCGTCTCGGTGCCGCGCTGCTTCCGTCGGGGCTGCTCGAGGCTTTGCGGGCGGCCGATGATCCCATTCGTCTTGTGGTGGCTCCGACGGCCTCGCTGGTCATGGTGCCGGTCTGGGCGCTGCCGATCGGGTCGGGCCGACGCGTCCTGGACTCGGCCTATATATCGCATCTGCCGGCCGGCGCGCACGGTTGGCGGCAACAGGTGTTCTGCAAGTTGTTCGCCGTTCCGGACACCGAGCACACTGCCAGGATCGACCGGGCGTTGGCCGACTCGATGCGGTACCAGATCGATCCGGCCCGGGCCCTACGGGCGGTCCAGCGCACCGAGCTGGATCGTTGGCTGAACGGCCGCGCATCCGTGCCACTTGTCTTCCTGGCTTACGCGTACGTCGGGCTCGGCCAACCTGCCGCCCCCGACCTGGGACAACCTGAGCTGATCGATCGGAGTCCTTCATGGACCATCAGCCGTTCATCATGATGCAAAGACACCCCTACGGTGGCAACGAGAGGTACTCCGACCAGAAGTCGCCGAACCTGGACGCCGACGGTGCCGTGCACTTCACCGAGTTCGACGGTGAGGTGCTGGGACCGATCCCGATCCGCGGTGCGAGCTGGACCAAAGAGCTGATGAGTCTGGACGGATTCACCATCCGGGTCCAGAAGGAGACCGAGTGGCGCATCTTCGGCATCAGCCTCTACCTCACCCAGTCCCGGCTGGTCCTGACGGTGGACAAACCGGTCGACGCCACCTCGAGGATGGCCGGCCAGCTGCGATATCCGTGGGTCAACTCGGTCGGATTCCGCCCACGACAGAGCTTTCTCTACGACTGCGAGCTCATCGTCTGTATCGAGCAGGAGGTCGACGGCCCGGACGAGCTGCCGGTCGCCTTCACCTTGAAGTTACTGATGGATCAGCAGGACGACAGCGGTCACCTTGCCCAGCAGATCGTCCAGCGGATCGCACAGCATCACCTCGATCGTGGCTTGCTGCCCGAGTCGGCGGTACCAGGTTTCAAGGAACTGCTGGATCCGCCTCGGCTCCCCGATCCGCCGAAGGGCGACCACGCGGTCTACCCGATGGGCGCGTGCAAGTACTACCCGTACGGGACGGAGTACGTCGTCGGCAGCCCGGAGCAGGGCGCCTGGTTCGGCCGCGACGTCAAGGGCTGAGGTTCGCGGCGAGCCACAGTTATCGGGCTCAGACACACCACTGGCGACCGCAGCCCGGGGAGGTGCCATGGTGGGAGGACCACTCCGCTCTGGGTTCGCGGCGTGAAGAGGGGGAGAAACGAGATGCAAGCGCCAGACTGGAAGGGGCCGCTGACCGAGGCATTCGAGCGCGCATCCAGCTATCTCAGGGGGCTGCCGGCCCGGCCGGTCGGACCACGGGTGACCGCAGACGAGCTGCGTAAGGCGCTCGGCGGGCCG
>JAWWOY010000359.1:0-10153 GCA_033851195.1 Kribbellaceae bacterium
CGGAGTTCCAGGGGTTCCGCAAGGACCGCTACACGACGCTGCCGGAGACCACCGACCGGATCCTCGCCACCTCGCTGGTCGCGCGCTGGCGATACGACGGAACGAGCATCGACTGGGACGCGAGCTACACCTCGATCCGGGCGTCGCTGCTGGCAACATTCGCCGACCTGCACAGCCTGGCGCTGCAGCAGACTCTGCATGCGATGGGCCGGGCCGTCCTTGAGAAGCACCCCGAGGTGGTGGAGATCGGGTTCTCCGCACCGAACCGGCACCACTTCCTGGTCGACCTGAGCCCGTTCGGCGTCGACAACCCGGGGGAGGTCTTCCACGCAGCCGACCGCCCGTACGGTCTGATCGAGGCGACCGTACTCCGCGACGACGGGCCGGACCCCGGATCCGCCTGGTGAACGACCTGGATCTGCTGCTGCGGGCCCGCCGGGTGATCACGTCGGCGGGTGAGGTCGAAGCCTGCCTCGGAGTCCGGGACGGGCGGATCGTCGCGATCGAACCGCTCGATGCGCAACTGGACGCAGCGCGGGTCGTCGTACTAGATGAGGACGTGGTCCTGCTCCCCGGACTGATCGACAGCCACGTGCACGTCAATGAACCGGGACGCACCGAATGGGAGGGCTTCGCCAGTGCGACCCGGGCAGCCGCGGCCGGCGGGGTGACCACCATCATCGACATGCCGCTGAACAGCATCCCGCCCACCACCGACGTCGCGGCTCTCGAGATGAAGCGCAAGACCGCCGAAGGTCAGGCATTCGTCGACGTCGGCTTCTGGGGTGGTGCGGTGCCGGGCAACCTGGCCGACCTGCTAGGCCTGCACGATGCCGGCGTGTTCGGCTTCAAGTGCTTCCTGCTGCCGTCGGGGGTGGCCGAGTTCCCGCACCTGGAGGGCGGCGAACTCGAGCAGGCGATGCGCGAGATCGGGGGCTTCGGCGGGCTGCTGATCGTGCATGCCGAGGACGCACACACGATCGACCACGCACCGGTGCCGTGCGGCACGAACTACCTGGAGTTCCTCGCCTCCCGGCCTCGGCGCGCGGAGGACGTCGCCGTCGTGGAGATGATCGAGCTGGGCCGCCGGACCGGCTGCCGGGTGCACATCCTGCACCTGTCCAGCACCGACGAGCTGCCGAGGATCCGGGCGGCGCGCCGCGACGGCGTACCGCTGACGGTGGAGACGTGCCCGCATTACCTGACGTTCATCGCGGAGGAGATCCCCGCTGGCGCGACGCAGTTCAAGTGCTGCCCGCCGATCCGCGAGGCGCAGAATCGCGAGAAGCTCTGGCTCGGGCTCGCCGACGGCACCATCGACTGCGTGGTGTCCGACCACTCGCCGTGTACACCGGACCTGAAGCCGCCCGACTTCGCCGAAGCCTGGGGCGGCATCGCCTCGCTCCAGCTGGGGCTCTCGGCCGTCTGGACCCAGGCACGACGTCGCGGGTACCTGTTGACCGACGTCGTTCGCTGGATGGGGGAGCGACCGGCCGAGCAGGTGGGTCTGCGGCACAAGGGGCAGATCGCGCTCGGGTACTCGGCCGATTTCTGCGTCTTCGCCCCGGACGAGGCCTTCGTCGTCGACAAGGCGAAGCTGTGGCACAAGAACCCCGTCACCCCGTACGACGGCCTGCCGCTGGCGGGTGTGGTCCGCAGCACCTGGCTGCGCGGGGAACAGCTGGACCTGGCCGACCGGCCGAAGGGGCGGTTGATCTCCAGATGAGCACCGACTTCACCCAGTTGCCTGACCTGGCCTCACGCGCCCTGGCCGGCAGCGTCGTCTACGCCAACGACCAGACGTTCGCGGAACGGGAGAACCTGATCATGCCCGGTCCGGCGGCGTTCTCGCCCGGGGTCTTCGGCCACACGGGCAAGGTGTACGACGGCTGGGAGACGCGGCGCCGGCGAGAACCCGGCCAGGACTATGCAGTCGTCCGGCTCGGCGTGCCCGGCGTCGTACGCGGCGTGGTGATCGACACTGCCTGGTTCAAGGGGAACTACCCGCCCGCTGCGTCGGTCGAGGCGACCAGCGTGGAAGGGGCACCGTCGATCGCCGAACTCGAGCAGGCGCAGTGGGAGACGCTGGTGCCGAGGAGCGCGATCGATGGCGACTCCGACAACTCCTTCGACGTCACGGACGGGCGGCGGTGGACCCATGTCCGGCTGACGATCTACCCCGACGGCGGGGTCGCGCGGTTCCGGGTGCACGGTGAACCCGTGCCGGATCCCCGGTTCCTGGACGGCACGGTCGACCTCGCGGCGCTCGAGCACGGCGCGGCGGTGGTGGACTGCTCGAACATGTTCTTCTCCTCGCCGGAGCAGCTGCTCCTGCCCGGCCGGGCCCGGTCGATGGGTGACGGCTGGGAGAACGCCCGCCGCCGGGACGACGGCAACGACCACGTGACGGTGCGGCTGGCTGCCCGCGGTCACGTCCGCCGCGTCGAGATCGACACGTCGTACTTCGTCGGCAATGCACCCGGCTGGGCGACCCTGCGCGGAATCGAAGCCCGGGGCGATGATCTCGAACACGGTACTTGGTTCGACCTGGTGCCGAAGACCCGTCTGCAGCCTGACACCCGGCACTACTTCCGGGCGGTCTCGACGGAGGCCGCCACGCATGTCCGGCTGGACGTGTATCCCGACGGCGGGCTGGCGCGGCTGCGGGTGAACGGCGAGATCGACGCTGCCGCGCGGGAGGCCGCCGTACTCCGCTGGCTTGATCGGTTGCCGACCGACTACGCCGTCCGGCTGCTCGTCGACGAGGGCGGTGTGCTGGGTCAGGACGCGGACGAACTGGTCGGGGGCCGGCCGTTCAGCGGGACCGACGCCCTAGCACCGGACGTCCTGAAGCGGCTTCTCGGCTGAGGGTACTCGAACGTGACCTTTGGATCACGTTCAGTGACAAAACCCGCAATCGGTTGGCGCCGGCCGTCCGGACGTCGTTGACTGTAGGCGGCACCCGCCATGGCGCCTGCGGCGCACAGTGGCGGTGCCCGCGACGCTCGGGGGTCTCGTATGGAGTTCTTGATGCCTGCCACCTGGGACGAGGCTCTTGCCATCAAGGCGGCCCGTCCCGAGGCGCTGCCGATCGCCGGCGGGACCGATGTGATGGTCGAGCTCAACATGGCACAGCGCCGGCCGGCGGCACTGCTCGACCTGACCCGGATACCGGAACTCCGTACCTGGTCGCTCGCCGGGGAGCGGCGGGTCCGGCTCGGGGCCGGAGTCAGCTACCGGCGGGTGATCGACGAGCTCGGCGACCGGCTGCCGGGTCTGGCGATGGCCGCCCGGACTGTGGGCTCTCCGCAGATCCGCAACCGGGGCACGGTCGGCGGCAACCTCGGTGCAGCCTCCCCGGCCGGTGATAGCCACCCCCCGCTGCTCGCTACCGGCGCGGACGTGGAGGTCACTTCGGTCCGTGGCACCCGGCTGATACCGGTCGACGAGTTCTACACCGGCGTCAAGCGCAATGCCCTGGAGCCCGACGAACTGATCGCCGCCGTGCTCGTGCCGGTGACCGGTGGGCCGCAGCAGTTCAGCAAGATCGGCACCCGGAACGCGATGGTGATCGCGGTGTGCTCGTTTGCGATCGCGTTCCATCCGGACACCTTCCGGATCGGTACGGGGATCGGCTCGGCGGCCCCGACCCCGCGCCGGGCCCGGGAGGCAGAGGCATTCCTGGCCGGCGCGCTGGGTGAGCAGAACCTCTGGCGTCAGCGCGGCCCGCTGCCCGAGCCGGCGGTGCGCCGGTTCGCCGAACTCGTCGCCGCAGCCGCCGCGCCGATCGACGACGTACGTGGCACCGCCGACTACAGACGTCACGCGCTGTCTGTGCTGGCCCGACGAACCCTTTGCTGGGCCTGGGACGACTATCGCGCCACCGGCCGGGCCGCGGCCTGAGGAGGTTCTGGATGCGCATCACGTGCAAGGTCAATGGACAGGATCGCGAGGCGGAAGACGTCTGGGAGGGAGAGAGCCTGCTGTACGTCCTCCGCGAGCGGCTGGGTCTGCCAGGTTCGAAGAACGCGTGCGAACAAGGCGAATGTGGCTCCTGCACGGTCCTCCTGGACGGTGAGACGGTCTGCGCCTGCCTGGTGGCCGCAGCCCAGGCCGACGGGCGCGACATCCGCACCATCGAGGGCCTGTCCGACGGGACCCGCTTGCATCCGATCCAAGAGGCATTCGCCGAGACCGGCGCCGTGCAGTGCGGATTCTGTACGCCGGGGTTGCTGATCCAGGTCGAGGACCTGCTGCGTCACAACCCCGATCCGAGCGACCCGGAGATCCGGGAGGCGTTGGCCGGCAATCTCTGCAGGTGTACCGGCTACGAGCAGATTCTCGAGGCTGTCCGCCTCGCGGCGGCGCGGATCGGGAGCACCGCATGATCACCGTGTTGTCGGGCTGCGCGGTCGTCACGATGGACCCGGACCGCACCGAGCACGCCGTCGGGCACCTGGTCGTCGACGGCGAGCGGATTGTGGCCGTCGGCAAGGGTTTGGCACCGCAGCTCCCCGGCGACGTCCGGTACGTCGATGCCAGTGGCTGCCTGTTGACGCCTGGGCTGGTCAATACCCATCAGCACCTCTACCAATGGGTGACCCGTGGCTACGCCGTCGACGATGGGTTGTTCGACTGGCTCCGGACGTCGTACCCGGTTTGGGCGGCCATGGACGCCGGCCTTGTCCATGCGGCCTCGCTGGGTGCGCTGGCCTGGCTGGCGCGGACCGGCTGTACGACCACCACCGACCATCATTACGTGTTCCCGGCGTCCGGCGGTGACGTTCTCGGAGCCACCATCGAGGCCGCCCGCGAGGTCGGGCTGCGCTTCCACCCGACCCGGGGCTCGATGGACCTCGGCCAAAGTGCTGGAGGGCTCCCACCCGATGGCGTGGTGGAGGATCTCGACGCGATCCTGCAGCGCACGGAGGAGGCCATCGCCGCCCACCACGACCCGCATCCCGGGGCGATGGTTCGGATGGGGGTCGCGCCCTGCTCGCCGTTCTCGGTCAGCCCCGAGCTCCTCACCCGGGCGGCCGAGCTGGCACGCGTGCACGGCGTACCGCTGCACACGCATCTGGCGGAGACCCTCGACGAGGACGCGTACTGCCGGCACCGCTTCGGTTGCTCCCCGGTGGAGTACCTCGACCGGCTCGGCTGGCTTGGCGAGGACGTCTGGCTCGCGCACGCCGTACATCTCGACGACGCGGCCGTGAAGAAGCTCGGCAGCACCCGGACCGGTGTGGCCCACTGCCCGTCGTCGAACGGACGGCTCGGTGCCGGCATCGCCCGCGTGCGCGACCTGCGGGAGGCAGGCGCGCGGGTCGGTCTCGGTGTGGACGGCTCGGGATCGAATGAGGCCGGTTCGCTGCTCGAGGAGGTCCGGCATGCGGTGCTGTTCGCGCGCGCCAGGGGTGGACCGCGGGCGATGGCGGTGCGGGACGCGCTCGAGCTGGCGACCCTCGGCGGCGCTGAGGTTCTCGGCCGGGCCGGCGAACTGGGATCACTCGTGCCCGGCAAACTCGCCGACGTGGCCCTGTGGCGGCTGGACGGACTGCCGCATGCAGGCATCGACGACCCGGTCGCCGCGCTCGTGCTCGGTTCCCCGCCACCGCTCGAACTTCTCCTCGTGCACGGCCGCACCGTGGTGGAACGGGACCAACTGCGCACTGTCGACGAAGCCACGGTGACCCGTGAGGTCGTTGCCGCTTGCAACGAGCTGGCCGGCCGGGTGGGACTGTGATGACCGCCCGGACCGACCAGGCGACGAGCACCGGACAGGTCGGTGACAGTGCCCGCCGCCCGGACGGGACACTCAAGGTCACCGGCCAGTTCGCGTACTCCTCGGACCTGTGGATGGATGGCATGCTCTGGGGCTCGACCCTGCGGAGTCCCCATCCGTCCGCGCGGATCCGGGCGATCGACATCGGCCCGGCGCTGGCAACCCCTGGCGTACGCGCCGTTCTCACCCATCGCGATGTTCCAGGGCTCAATGCCTACGGGTTGGACCACGCGGACCAGCCCGTGCTCGCCGTCGACCTGGTGCGCTACCAGGGGGAGCCGGTGGCGCTGGTCGCGGCCGACCACCCCGAGACCGCACGGTTGGCAGCAGAACGCATCGTCGTGGACTACGAGGAACTCACGCCGGTGACGGATCCGATGACCGCGATCGGCCATGTCGATTGGGGTACGCCGGGCGACCTCACCGGCGTACCGCTGTTGCATCCCGGCGGGAACCTGGTCCGCCACGTTAAGGTCCGCAGGGGTGCCCCGGACCCGCACGCGGACGTGGTGGTCACCGGCGAGTACGAGGTCGGCATGCAGGACCAGGCGTTCCTCGGGCCGGAGTCGGGACTCGCGGTGCCGGCTGAGGACGGGGGCGTCGAGCTGTACGTCGCGACCCAGTGGCTGCACGCCGATCAACGGCAGATCTGCGCGGCCCTCGGGCTGGGACCGGACAAGGTGCGGCTCACCCTGGCCGGCGTTGGTGGCGCGTTCGGCGGCCGTGAAGACCTGTCCATGCACGTACACGCCTGCATGCTCGCACTACATACGGGCAAGCCGGTCAAACTCGTCTACAACCGCGAGGAATCGTTCCTGGGTCACGTACATCGCCACCCGGCGCGGATGCGATACGAGCACGGCGTCACCCGGGACGGCACCATCGTGTACGCCCGGGCCAGCATCTACCTCGACGGCGGCGCGTACGCGTCCAGTACGCCGGCCGTGGTCGCGAATGCGGGCACGATGGGGGTCGGCCCGTACGACGTACCGAACGTCTGGGTGGATTGCTACGGCGTGTACACCAACAACCCGCCTTGCGGAGCGATGCGCGGTTTCGGTGCGGTCCAGACGGCATTCGCGTACGAGGCTCAGCTGGACCGGATCGCCGCCGAACTCGGGCTCGACCCGCTCGACGTCCGGTGCCGCAACGCGCTGCGGGAGGGCTCGCGGATTCCGACCGGCCAGCTCGTCGACAGTGCAGCGCCAGTGGCCGAACTGCTGCGTCGGGTGGAGGCCTTGCCGCTGCCGCAGCCAGTCGATCCGAGCCGGTTGGACCTGCGCGAGCAGCCCGGCGGGGTCTCGAACACCACTCACGGAGAAGGAGTACGACGCGGCATCGGCTACGCGGTCGCGTACAAGAACGTGGGTTTCTCGGAAGGCTTCGACGACTTTTCGACGGCGCGGGTGCGGCTGGAGATCGTCGGTGGTGAACCAGTGGTCACCGTGCACACGGCGTCCGCGGAGGTCGGGCAGGGCCTGGTGACTGTCGAACAGCAGATCGCGCGCACCGAACTCGGCGTCGAGAACGTCGTAGTGGCTCCGGTGGACACCCAGATCGGCAGCGGTGGCTCCACCTCGGCCTCTCGGCAGACGTACGTGACCGGCGGTGCCGTGAAGGCTGCCTGCGAACAGGTCCGTGCCGAGGTGTTCGTGATCGCCCAGAAATGCTTCGGGCGGACGGTTCGCGACCTGAGGCTGGTTGGTGGCAAGGTCCTGTCGAACTCACAAGGCGGCATCGGCAGCTTGGCCGATCTGCTCGAGGGCGTGGCTGTGGAGCGGACCGTCGAGTGGCGCCACCGCCTGACCAGTCCGCTCGACCCGGAGACGGGCCAAGGGTCCGCGCACGTCCAGTACGCCTTCTCCGCACACCGCGCGGTCGTCGACGTGGACACCGAACTCGGCCTGGTCAAAGTCGTGGCGCTGGACTGTGTGCAGGATGTCGGCAAGGCGATCAACCCGCAGGCTGTACGCGGTCAGATCTACGGCGGCAGCGTCCAAGGACTGGGGTTGGCACTGATGGAGGAGGTCGTCGTCACCGACGGGCTGGTCCGGAACGCGTCGTTCACCGACTACCTGATCCCGACCGTCCTGGACGTCCCGCCGATGCAGATCGAGGTACTCGAGTACGCCGACCCACACGCACCGTACGGCCTTCGTGGAGTCGGTGAGCCGCCGGCCATCTCGTCCGGGCCTGCTGTGCTGGCTGCGATCCGCCAGGCCACCGGGCTACCGCTGACCCGCATCCCGCTCCGCCCGGAACACCTCATCGGCTGACGAGGGCGGCCAGCTCCTCGTAGTACCGCAGCTGGCGTTGACTCACGCCGGACCGCGCCGGGACACTAGGCTCGCCTGATGGTCGAGTTGCAGGCGGTACTGCCCGACGAGTCAGTTTGGAGATGCCCCCGGAACGCCTGGTGGAGATAGCTGTCGCAGCCGAAGAAGTCGGTTACGGGACTGCCTGGTTGCCGGATCACCTGCTGCCACCGGCGGCGTTCGGGACGACATACGGCGGGGTGTACGAGCCGCTCGTGACCCTCGCCTACCTGGCCGCACAGACGAGCCGGATCCGCCTCGGCACCTCGGTGCTGGTGCTCCCGATGCGAAACCCGTACGCCGTCGCCAAGCAGGCCGCGACCCTGCACCGGCTGTCCGGTGAACGGGTCATTCTCGGCATCGGCGCTGGCTGGGATGCTGCCGAGTTCGCCGCGGTGGGAGCCGAGTTCCGCGACCGGGGACGACGTACGGACGAAGGGCTGGCGGTGCTCCGAGCGCTCTTCGCCGGCGAGCACCCTGGCGGTGTCTTCGAACCACACCTGCAAGCACCGCTCCCGATCATGATCGGAGGTACGTCGGATCGCGCGCTGCGCCGGGCCGCTCTGCTGGGCGATAAGTGGCAAGGGGTCGGGCTCGACGCGTCCAGGTTCACCCAGGCGATCAGCCGGCTGCGCGAGCTGTCCGACCGTCCTGTCAGGGTTGGCACCAGGCTCGAGTGGGCTGGCGGTGAAGCCGAATTCGCCACGGCGGTCCGGTCGGCTCACTGGCCGCGGCCGGTGCCGAGACGCTGGCCGTGTGGTTCGGTGCCGAGCAGGGCAGCGAGCAACGGCTGGCGAGGTTCCACCGCGCGGTCGCTGACCTCGCCGAGTCGTCCGGCGGCTGAGACGGCCCCTGCCTTCGCTTGGTAGCTGAGTTGAACATCGGCGACCGTGTCGGCGAAGGCCCCTGAGGTGTCGGGCGAGGGGTGTCGATCAAGCGCCGTCGTCATTGTCGTCGGTCGGCTGGTTGTCGGTCGGCCGGTTGTCGATGCGGTGGGTGCCGGTCGGGTCGACCGTCCACTTGAATCCGTGTGGGCCGGTCCATTCCTGGGCGCGGCCTGGTACTCGCCAGACCTCCCAGTGGGCAAAGGTTTTGACCCGGTGGTGGAACCGCGATTGGGGTGCCAGGTTGTCGGTGTTGGTTTGGCCGGGTGGGCCGGTGGTGCTGTACGGCTCGATGTGGTCCAGGTCGGTACCGAAGGTGGTCTCGGCGGTACCGAACGGGAACCGATCGACCGGATCCATCAACTTGACCCGCTCCCGGATCCGGTCCGGGATCTCATAACTGTCAACGCTGACCCGGTCGTTCAGGTCGATCACCGGCTTGACGATGATGTGGTCGTGGCCGACCAGTTCGGCCAGTTGGCTGACCGGGAACGGTCCGGCTCCTTCGACCCGGATGACCCCCTCGCCGGTGGCCAGGGTCTTGTCGGTCAGGTGCAGGTACAGGACGCTGCCGCCGCGACGCCGACCACCACTACTAGCGCTGGAGCCGAGGCCGTGGCTGTAGGCGGCTTGGCGGATCGCGGCCAGCTTCCCGGCCAGCGCCTGCCGCGAGAACGGATCCGGCGCCTCAGCGCCTGAGCCCGCCCCAGTGCCCGCACCAGCCCCGGCCCCCGGGACCGCACCGGCACCGGCCTCGGCGCCGACTCCAAGGCCGGTCCCTGCGCCGGTCTCTGCGCCGGCCCCTGGGTCGGCATCTGGGTCGGCTTCGTCGTGGCGGGGTCCGTGCCGCCAGGCCAGGATCGCCATCGCGTCCATCACGTCGATCGTGTCCAGGGTGTCCAGGTAGTCGAGGTGGTCGCTGACGCTGGGGTGCGGGGTGTCTCGGTCGGCCTCGTCGTCCGGGCCCGGTTCCTCGCCCGGCATCCAGCCCGCCGCCCATCCTGCAGCCGAGTCCTCCGCCCAGCCCGCCGCCACATCCGCCGCCACATCCCCGGCCCGCTCCACCCCGCCGTCGCCGTCGCCGCTCTCGCCGTCGCCGGCGCCGGGCTTCGGCGTGCCCGACCGGCCCGGCTCCGACGCCCGCGGCGCGGCCGGATCGGTGCTGGCGGCGT
>JAWWOY010000365.1:0-6018 GCA_033851195.1 Kribbellaceae bacterium
ACGAGGCGAACCCGGTGGTCGTGCTGAGCGGCGCGATGCAGGTGGACGTCAGCGGGTTGTCCTCACAGACCCCACTGCCCCCGTTGGCCCGGCTGGTGTAGAGCCAGTTGTACTCGTCGACCTCCTCAGCCGCGGTCGCGACGTTATAGAAGATGTTCATCGGGTAACGCGGCACCGTCAGCGTGCTGCCGATCGCCCGCTGCGTCAGCTCGCGGGACGCGTCGGAGGCGACGAAGGAGATCCCGCTGGTCTGCAGCGCGCCGGCCAGGTTCGGGTTGTCGACGGTCATCTGCGGCAGCGTCTTGAGTCCGGCATGCTCGCCGGTGACCAACTCGGCCGGGTTCAGCGTCACCCCGTTGGCCGTGGCCCACGTCGTGTTCTGGCTGATCTCACTGTTGATCAGCGCCGCCGTGGCGTACTGGATCGCGCCGCTTGCATTGGTCTGGCATTGCCACGGCACCACCGCGAAGTTCTGGATGCACCCGAGGTATGGATGGGACCAGGTGTGGTTCAGCCAACGGAACGACGCACGCTCGGCCAGCAGCGTATCGGTGAGCGGATCAGTGCCGGCGGCCGCCGCACCTTCTGCGTTGAACGTCATGTCGAGCGGCATGCCGTTGGTGGTCTGCCACGCCTTCAGCTGAGTGACGTCCGCGGGGACCATCCGGATTTCCGCGTTGAGCGGTGTGCCCGCCGGGCACAGGTCGCCGGGCGTGCAGTTGGCGTCGGAACTCCAGCGCAGGTCCGGGATGAAGATGTCGTCGACCTGCACCGAGAAGTAGTTCCGGTTGAAGCCGAGATGAATGCCGCGGGTCATCCAGCTGATGATGCCCGGGGCAAGCAACTGGAACTGCTGCTGGACTGCGTTGTAGGTAAAGGTGATGACGAGTTCCTCGCGGCCCTCGTGGGTGTAGGCGCCGACGAGCGACCCCTGTTCCGTCGTACCGGGCATCGGTGCCGAGACCAGCATCTTGAAGGATGTCTTGGCGACCGGGTCGTCCGCGAGCGGCCTGGCGATGGAGCCGTCGCTCTCCAGCACCGCAGGATCGTTGTTGTCGAAGGTAACCGGCCCGTTGAGGTAGCGCAGGTCGGCCGCGCGACCATCCGAGGTGGCCGTGGCTGTGATGCCGTCGAGCTGGCCGACGTACCCTGGATTGGCGGCGAAGTTCAGGCCGACCGCGGGATTGGCCCAGGTAGAGGCGTCCACCTGACGGATGCCGAAGGCGGCTTCGAAGGCGTGCAAGGCGGTCAGCTCGGCCGCGGTCAGCTGCGTAGGCGCCTCGTTGGGCAGCACTACAGCCTGGAACTTCGCCCGCGGCACCGAGCCCACCACGTCGGACAGGTACGCCGCGGTGATCGCCGGCCGGGACGCGCTGGTCAGGTCGACCTGGGTGTACGGCACACCTTCCGCATCGAGCTCGCCGGCGATGGCCTTCACCCACTCACTACTGTCGGTGAGCACGAGGACCCGGAGGTCGACTCGAGGCTCAGGTTCGGCAGCGGCGGCGATCTGCATCGTCACGGCGCCGATCGTCACCAGGGACAAGCTCGCCACGACCGCACAGACTGCGGATCGCACGGCTGATCGAACACGAAGCACACTCATCAGGACTGACCCCCCACGGGACTCCAGAACACACGAGGCTTCATCGTCGCCGTGGTTACACCGACAGGGATCCGATGGCTGCAGGGGGTGCTTCTCATCCATCTGGACTAATGCGCAGTAGTGGCCGTGCGCCTACGATGCTTGAACGTTACCCAAACCACTAAGCGCCCGTTTGACATCGCTCTGCGTTACCATTACCGTCCGAGTTGGGGTAGAGCCGGATCTGGGCTCTACGGGTGGGGATACCACCCGGAACGTTGATCGGTGGGGGGCTACCGTGACGACACGTGTACGACCGTCCGTTCATACGGAGAAATCCAGACGACCGGACGCCGGGGGGATAACCGTCGGTGTCTGGCATGACCTGGTCCACGAGCTGGCGACCGTCCGGGCTCTGACCGCGGCGGCGATGCTCACGTCCGACGAGGCGGTGCGCCTCGATCTGCTCAGCCTGATCGAGGCCGAGTCGACCGAGATGAGCGCGCTGCTGCGGACGTTGCGTCCCGGAACCGAGACCGCGGAACTGGTCGACGTGGGGTCGGTCGCACGGGAGGTCATCCGGCCATTGCGGTCTACGACGCTGGCCGAACTGGCACTCCTCGAACTCGAAGTCGGCCTGGTGGACATGAGCAGACTGTCGTTGCGGCGCATCCTTGGCAACCTGGTCGGCAACGCGGTCCGAGCGGCCGGCGACGGCCGGGTCGAGGTCCGGGTCCGTACGTCGGAAAGAGGCCTCGGGGTCATCATCGAGGTCGCGGACTCCGGTCCGGGCTTCGGTCACGGGCCGCCCGGCCTGGTGTCGCAGGGCCTGTCCATCGTGATGGAACTCGCTGCGGCGGCCGGCGGTGTCATCGACATCGGCAGATCCGACCTCGGCGGCGCAGGCGTCACCGTGACCCTGCCGGCCTCGCAGCCACAGTGAGCGAGGCTCCGGCCGTCCGGGTGATCCTTTGTGACGACCACATGGTCTTCGCGCAGGCGCTGGCCGCCGTTCTGGAACACCGCGGGTATGAGATCGTCGACGTGCTCGACGATCCCCACAAGCTCGTCGACCTGCTCCGCGAGGACGTGGCCGACATCTGCGTGCTGGACCTGGGCTTCCCCGATGCCGACGGCATCGACATCACCGCGCAGATCGTAGCCGTCAACGCCCACATCCGGATCTTCGTGCTGACGGCCCGGACGGGCGCCGAGATCCTCCGCAAGACGATGGCTGCCGGCGCCAGCGGAGTGGCGTCCAAGGACCGCGGCGTTGACGACATCCTGACCGCGGTAGGCCGCGTCGCTGTCGGCGAGACCTACGCCGACGAGGAACTGCTCCGTGACGCCCTCGGCCTGAGCGCCGAGACGAGCAGGACGCACGCCCATTTCCTGGCGTCCTACGTCACCCCGCGCGAACGCGAGGTGCTGACCTACCTGGTCGACGGGATGACCACAGTCGCGATCAGTCGCAAGATGGACATCTCCAAGACGACAGTGCGAGCGCACGTCCAGGCGATCCTCGGCAAGTTCGGCGTACATTCGCGGCTGGAAGCGGTCAGCTACGCGATCGCGAACGGGATCGTCAACCCACCGACCTGAGCCTTAACAGGTCATCAGCAGGGTTCCCGGCCGGGGCCGAGATCCAGCGGCTTGCGCATCGAGCTGAACCCGAGGACGCGGGTCTTGGCGCAGAACTGAGCTTTACTCAGCCCGTACTCCACGTGCAGCACCGCTTTGCCCGCGCGGATGAACGGCAGCAGGGTCTCGCATTCATCGAACTCGACGCACTGCTCGTTCACCGCGAAGTCGAAGTACGGCTCGAGGGCCTGGACCTGCTCGACATCGTTCTTCAACGCGACGGACAGGCCGTGGCTGTGCGCCAGTCCGGCGATCCATCGGTTGTACCTGAGCTGGTTCGCCGCGGTGAGCCGGAAGCCGGAACCGTTCGCATAACCGTCCAGGTTGTCCGGCTCAACCGCGTCGAAGCCCTTCGCCCGGCAGTTGGCGAAGCGGGCCGACATGATCGGAGCCAGCAGATCGATCCGCCGGATGTCGAGCCAGCGCTCGCCGGGCCAGCCCTCCAGCGGCTTGCCCAGCACGGCGGCCGGGAATCGATTTTTGTCCGACCGGAAACCCTCGTAAGCACCGACGTTCACGTAACAGATGACCCGTCGCCCGCGTCGGTGCAGCGCCGCAACCTGGGCAGCAGTGGTTCCGGCGCCGTCGATGTCGTAGATCGGCGCATTCACCGTCAGATCAAGCTTGCCGCTGAGCTGCCACTGCCACGGCGTGCCGCGCCTCGGCATCCACCGGCCGGTCAGCTTTCCCTTGGCAGGGTCGACTATCGGCCGGGTCGTGGAGGTGTCCCCGACCCCGGTGGACTTCCCTGGCACCGACGTGACCGTCGTCGCCGGCGTCGTACTAGGGGTCCCAGCGGTGCTGGATCCGGAGCCCGATCCGGGTGATGGAGAGCACCCGGCCACCACCAGCAGACCGGCGAGGACGGCAGCGCCCCCGCGGATCGACCGCGCCGTCATGTGCGGGCCCTGTGTCGGGCGCGCGCCCCGACCCGGTCCAGCGTCTCGATCAGTCCGGGCGGCAGGCCACACCACGGGTTACCGCCTGACTTGTCGGTGACGAACGCCAGTGCCGCACCCTGGTCGGCGATCCGGGACAGCACCTCTTCGAAGCCCGTCGGCGGTACGTCATGCACCAGATGCCAGAGGCGTTCGGGCGCCACGTCGACCGGCCGCGGCATCGTCGTCAGTCGGCGGTGCAGGGCGTCGACGTTCTCGAAGACGCAGGAAACGTCGAACATCTCCAGATAGTCGGCATGCGGCACCACCCCAGGATTGCCGACCATCACCTGAACCCCGGCCTGCCGGCCGAAGTCGACCAGCGGACCGTAGTAGCTCAGGTTCGCGGGATCCGCCGAGACCCGGTCGAACATGATGCCCTCCACCTGGTACCGCTCGCGCCAGACGGTCATGTCGTCCATCACGTCCTGTGGCGGCCGGGCGGAATAGTCCGTGTCCACATACCCGTGGATCTGCACGCCTCCTTCATGCAGTTTGGCCAACGCCTGCGGGTAGTAGGGATCGTCGGCCTCGCCGGGTCCGCTGGCCACGTTCACGACCGCGAAGGCGACTCGGCCGAGCTGGGATTGCTTGACCAGCTCTGCCCATTGCTGTGGCTCTTCGGCCGGATGGAGGTACCACGGCACGGCTATCCGGAGGTCCGTCATCACGACCGGCCGTCGTTCCGGCGGCTTGTCCCTCGTCAGTCTGAACCTCATCGCTCCACCCTCTTCATGTTCCTGTTGTCTGACCGGAAGCTCATCGGTGCAGCTCCGGCTTCACCAGTAGCCGCAGCGCGACCGTCGTCAGAAGTACGGCGAGCGCGGTGCACACCGTGAGGTACTCCATCGCAAGCTCTGTCGCCTTGTCCGCGCCAAGGAACGGTGGCACCAGGCCTCGCCCGGCGAGCAGGACAAGAGCCAGCGTGGTCGCCACCAGGACCGCTCGGAGTTGCTGGTACGCCACCAGCAGTAGCGCCGCCAGGAAGGCCCAGCCCACGGCACCCGCGCTGGCGAACCTCAGTACGGCCACCTCATTCAGGTCCGGCACCAGGACGACAGCCACGACGACCGTGAGCGCGGCCAAACCGAGGATGTAACCGAGCACACAGGCAAGCACCGCACGCCGGAGCGCTCTGGTGGCACCGGCCCTTGAGTCGGTGACGCGAAGGGCGATCTCGGCTCGGCGTCGGTAGCGAGCCAGCTGGAACTCCGCGATCACGACCCCGCACATCAACGGAGCCATGGTGACTGAGATCGACGGATGGGTCGGCGCGACGATGCTGTCGACCAGTGCGAAGCTCAGCAGCAGAGCCAGGCAGGTGCCATAACCGACGTACGGCAACGCACCGCGGGCCGCCGCTCGGGCCAGTCGGGCAGCCGGTGGCCGGGCGCCGCGCAGCAGGTAGCCCACCCAGCCGAGCGCCAACAGCAACGTGGTCAAGATCGCCGCCAGCACCAGCCAGCGTGGAAGCAGGTCCGGACGGACAAGCGCTGGACCACTGGCACACACCCCGGGCACAAGCGCCAGCCCGATCACCGCCGGCCGATCGAGCACCAGGGCGATGCTGCTGCACAGGACGAAGGCGATCTGCCCGACCGCGAGGAGAATCGCCGGCCAGGTGACAACACCGAGCATCCCGGCCACCACGCCGCCGGCTGAGGTGAGTGCCAGCGTAAGCACCGCGAGCATCATCATCTGCCACCGCGCCCCGGTCTTGGAGCCGGCGCCGAGCACCCGGTACCCGACGTACGCGATGCCTTGGCCGGCTGCCCAGCCGACGCCCACCGCAACCAGCACAGCCCAGACCATGGGGCGCTCCGGGTGGCGGCCCATCACCGCTCCGGTGAGCAG
>JAWWOY010000385.1:0-2801 GCA_033851195.1 Kribbellaceae bacterium
CGCGGCAGCGGACCGGAACGTGCGTGAGGTGCCGCGTCGCGGTCAGTACCCGAGCACCTCGGTCGGTACCCGAGCACCGCGGTCAGTAGCCGAGCACTGAGCGGAAGGCGTCGGCGGACCGCTGAGCCGCGTCCTGCAGCGCCACCGGGTCCGGCCCCGCCCCGAGGATCTCCCGCGAGCTCGACGGTACGACGTTGTGGGCCGCGGAGCCGAAGACCTTTGCCAGGCTTTCCGGGGTGGCTCCCTGAGCACCCAGGCCCGGCGCCAGCAGCGGCCCGCGGATGTCGAGGTCCTCGTCGGTCGGCTTGATCGTCGCACCGACCACCGCGCCGAACGAGCCCAGGTCGTCGGCACCCGCGTTGAGCTCGCGCAGTCCGTCCAGGACCGCCCCGGCCACGGTCGGCCCACTCGACGTACGGGCTGTCTGGAACTGCGGGCCTTCAGGGTTGGACGTCAGCGCGAGCACGAACAGGCCGGCGCCGGAATCGCGGGCTGCGTCGACGGCCGGCTGCAGCGACCCGAACCCGAGGTACGGGCTGACGGTCAGCGCATCGCACGCCAGTGGCGCCTTCTCGGTCAGGTAGGCCGCGGCGTAGCCCGCCATGGTGCTGCCGATGTCGCCGCGTTTGGCGTCGATGATCACCAGCGCACCGGCTTCGCGCAGCCGGATCGTGGCCTGCTCCAGTACGGCGATGCCGGCCGAACCGAAGCGTTCGAAGAAGGCCGACTGGGGCTTGAACACTGCGACCCGGTCGGCAAGCGCGTCCACCACGCCGAAGGTGAAGGTCGCTAGCCCGTCCGGGTCGTTCGGCAGGCCCCAGGCCTCCAGCAGGTGGGCGTGCGGGTCGATGCCGACGCAGAGCGGGCCACGCTCGACCATCGCGGCACGGAGACGGGTTCCGAAGGGCTGGCTGCTCATGGGACGTTCTCGCATTCTCATTGCTCGACTCTCGTTCAATGGTTGGCCACGTTGGCTAGCGACGTGGCAAGCGATCGGCGGGCCAGTCGGCGGTTGGTACGCCGGACCAGGCCCGGGCCGCGGTAGATCAGGCCGGTGTAGATCTGCACGAGACTCGCGCCGGCGTCGAAGAGCCGGCTCGCATCGTCAGGATCGAGGATGCCGCCGACCCCGATGATCGGTAGCGCTCCCTGAGTCTCGGCATGGATGTGTGCCACGGTCTTGGCGGACAACTCGGTCAGGGGCCGTCCGGACAACCCGCCCGCTTCGGCCGCCAGTGTTTCGTCGGCCGGAGCCAGGCCGGACCGGCCGATGGTGGTGTTGGTGGCGATGATCCCGGCCACACCTTCGTCGGTGCAGACCCCCAGCAGTTCATCGATCGCCTGCTCGGTCAGGTCCGGCGCGATCTTCACCAGGATCGGCTTCGGTGTCGCCCCGGCCAGCGAGCGGGCTTCGGCATGCAGCGCCGCCAGCAGTTCGCGCAACTGCCCGGCGTCCTGAAGGGAGCGCAGCCCGGGCGTGTTCGGCGAACTCACGTTCACTGCGAAGTAGTCGCCGTACTGGTAAAGCCGTCGCAGCGAGGTCACGTAGTCCTCGACCGCCTGGTCCAGCGGGGTGATCTTCGACTTCCCGATGCTGATGCCGAGCGGGTAGCCGAGGTCCCCGTACGCCGCCAGCCGCCCGGCGAGCGCCTCGGATCCCTCGTTGTTGAAGCCCATCCGGTTGATCACGGCCTCGCTCTCGACGAGGCGGAACAACCGCGGCTTCGGATTCCCCGGCTGCGGTTGCGCCGTGACAGTCCCCACTTCGACGAACCCGAACCCGAGCGCCCGCCAAGCCGGCAACGCGACCCCGTTCTTGTCCATCCCGGCGGCCAGCCCGACCGGACTCGGGAACCGCACCCCGAACACAGTGCGCTCAAGCCCATCCGGAAGCGCCCCATACGTCCGAGCCAACGCCTTCACCGCCCCCGGCACCCTGCCCAACCGCCGCAGCCCCTGCAACGTCTGCTCATGCGCCCCCTCAGCATCCCCCCGCCCGAGCCTGTACAGCACAGGCCGCACCACCCCCCGATAGATCATCGGTCCCTTGTTCCCCGGCGCGTCGGCATTCATCAGGCCCTTCTGACCGGCCGGCTCACAGCTCACCGGCCTGTTCACCGGCCTGTTCACCGGCCTCAGTGCTACCTGGATCGATGCCGCGGATCCGGTCTGCCCAGCTCTGCAGGGACCGTACGCCGATATCGCCGGCGCGCTGTGCCTCGATCCCCTGCACAGCCGCGGCCAGTCCTTGCACCGTTGTGATGCACGGGATGTTCCGCGCCACTGCGGCGCTGCGGATCTCGTAGCCGTCGAGCCGGGGGCTGCCGCCGGCGGTGGCGCCGATCGGAGTGTTGACGATCAAGTCCACTGCCCCATCGTGCACCATCTGCACGATCGTCGGCTCCCCGTTGGGGCCCGGGCCCTGGCCGTGCTTGCGTACCATCGTCGCTGGGACGCCGTTGCGCCGCAGTACGTCGGCCGTGCCCTCGGTGGCGAGGATCTGGAAGCCCAGATCGGCCAGCCGCTTGACCGGGAAGATCATGTGCCGCTTATCCCGGTTGGCCACCGACACGAACACCTTGCCGCCCGACGGCAACGGCTGTGAAGCACCAGCCTGCGACTTGGCGAACGCCGTACCGAAGGTGTCGTCGATACCCATCACCTCGCCGGTGGAGCGCATCTCCGGGCCGAGCACGGTGTCGACCGAGGAGCCGTCGATGGTGCGGAACCGGTTGAACGGCATCACCGCCTCCTTGACCGCGATCGGCGTATGCGGCGGCAACGTGCCACCGTCACCGGTC
>JAWWOY010000401.1:0-2981 GCA_033851195.1 Kribbellaceae bacterium
ACGAGGCCTACCAGCACGATGATCACGACCGAGAGCCCGTTGGCAACCAGCGAGGTCAGAACATGTGCCCACAGCACGGACGATCGTGCGATCGGCATGGAGTGGAATCGCTCGAAAATGCCGCTCTTCATATCGGTGAACAACCGGAAGGCGGTGTACGCGATGCCCGACGCGATCGCGATCAGCATGATTCCAGGCAGCAGGTAATTGACGTAGTTATCGGTGCCTGTCTCGATTGCCCCGCCGAGAACGTAGACGAACAGCAGCATCATGGCGATCGGCGTGATCGCGGTCGTGATAATCGTGTCCACGCTGCGGAAGATGTGACGCATGGAGCGGCCCAGCAAGACGGCCGTGTCTCCGAAGAAGTGTGTGCTCATGACCGGTCCTTACTTGACTCAGCCTTGCCGTCGTTCCCCACAAGTGCGAGGAAGATATCCTCCAGGGTCGGCTGCTTCTCGACGTACTCAACCGTCGCTGGTGGGAGGAGTTGCTTCAGTTCGGCAAGGGTGCCGTTCGCAATGATGCGCCCCTGATGAAGAATGGCGATCCGATCTGCGAGTTGCTCAGCCTCGTCGAGATACTGCGTGGTGAGCAGAACGGTGGTCCCCTGCTTGGCGAGGTCCTGAATGACCTGCCACACTTCGATGCGTCCTTCGGGGTCGAGCCCCGTGGTCGGCTCATCGAAAAAGATCACCTTCGGGTTCCCGATCAGGCTCATGGCGATGTCCAGGCGACGGCGCATGCCTCCCGAATACGTCGACACCTTTCGCGATGCTGCATCGGCGAGGTTGAAGCGTGCGAGAAGATCATCCGCCACCTGGCCGGGGTCATTCAGATGCCGCAGCTTGGCAACCAGCACCAGGTTCTCCCGACCGGAGAGGATCTCATCGACCGCGGCGAACTGTCCGGTCAGACTGATGGATTCTCGAACTCGGAGCGGGTCCGTCGTGACGTCGAATCCATTAACGCTGGCTGTGCCGGCGTCTGATCCCAGCAGCGTGGACAGGATTCTCACCATCGTGGTCTTTCCTGCTCCGTTCGAGCCGAGAAGGGCGAAGATGCTGCCCGGTGCCACCTCGAAGCTCACGCCGCGCAGGACGTGCAACTCCTTATAGGACTTTTCTATGCCCTGCACACGGATCGCAGGTTCACGGTCCCGGTTGATTGTGATGTGGGTCGTTGCCTTCTGTTGGTTGCCGAATGTCATGCAACCACCCTCGAGGCCCGGCCTGACACCCCCCTGACACGCCCCTGACACGACCACTGACACGGAGACTGAGGGGACCGTCCGGGGCCGGTCGGCCTTGAATCGGGCCGTTCTTGAGGTGGCGGCTGGGGCTCAGGTGACCGAGGTCGCTGAGCGATACGCGGTTAGTTGTCGGAGCGTCATGTTTAACTTCCGCCAGCGGCAACAGGGCGCTCGACAAGGAGATGTGATGGCAACTTTCACCCGGTCCGACGACCTGCAGGGAGCGGAGTTCGTCGACGCGGACCTGCGTGGCGCCCGGTTCGTCGGGGCCGACCTGTCCGGCGTCGTGATGCGCGGCGTCGATATGCAGGGGACGGAAATCGACGCACCGTGGCTCTCCAACGGCGAGAACTTCTTGCGCGTCAACGACGTCGACGTGATCCCATTCGTCGAGGCCGAACTCAACCGCCGCTTTCCCGGCCGCGCCGACCAGCGCGCCGGAGATCCGGATGGTCTGCGCGCGGCCTGGGCTGCCCTCGAGCGCACCTGGGCGGCCACGCTCAAGCGTGTCGCGGCGATGCCGGCTGGCACGGTCGACGTGTCTGTGGGCGGCGAGTGGTCATTCGCGCTGACGCTGCGGCACCTGGTCCTTGCCACGGATATGTGGCTGGGCCGGGCGATCCTGGAGATCGAGCAGCCATTCCACCCCATCGGTCAAGCGGACACCGGCACCGAGGACGACGGCTTGGACAGGTCGATCTTCGCGACGGTCACACCGTCGTACGCCGAGGTGCTCGAGGTCCGGGCGGGTCGCGTCGCGATGGTGCGTGACTTCCTCGCCACAGTCACACCGGACGTGCTGGCCGCGACGCGCAGGAATCCCCACGCCCACGACCACCCCGAGACCGTCCTTTCTTGCCTGCACGTGATCCTCGAGGAGGAGTGGGAGCACCACCGCTATGCCGTACGCGACCTCGACGCGATCGAGGCGTAGTACGACGCATGAGCCGCTGACCCTAGTAATTGACCCCACCGAGCCGACGGAAGCAGCCGAGCGCAGAGACCACCCGGTCTATCGGCACGAGCGGCGGCCGGTGATGACGAGAGGGGCCGCGACGATGGACCAAATCTTCAAGCCACTCGGCGAGCACCGGTAGGAACTGGAGTATTGGCCTCCCGTATTGCCTCCCGGGTCAAACAGAAGAGGTCCTTCCCGACCGGGAAAGGACCTCTGATCTGCGGTGGAGCTTAGGGGATTCGAACCCCTGACCTCTTCCATGCCATGGAAGCGCGCTACCAACTGCGCCAAAGCCCCTCGTTCTTGCGACTGCGAAAGTCTAGCCGAACCCCTGGCCAGGAACGAAATCGGGGTGCGGCCAGTTTCACGTCCCCTGCGGGTCGTCGCTCATCACCGGCTCTGGCAGGGATCCGGCGTTCCACTCCTCCACTCGCCACCGACCGTGACGGCCCGGCAGCAAGGAAACCCAGCTGCAGTTCGACAGGCCGCCGAAAGCCGGCCAGTGCTCTTGCGGGATCCCCAGGAACCGGCAAATACCCACTCGCGCCGCGAGGCCGTGGGTGGCCACGACGACTGTGTCCGAGGGCTCGCTTTTCTCTACTGCACGGACAAGTGCGGGAGCGAAGCGTTCGGCGACTTCCTCCACCGTTTCGCCGTTCGTGCCACGGCGCTGGGACTCGCCGGCGTGGATACGCGCGGCGGCCTCCGGGTGGATAACGGCCAGCTCTTCCATGGTCATGCCGGCCCAGTCGTCGACGTTGATCTCGCGCA
>JAWWOY010000441.1:0-15641 GCA_033851195.1 Kribbellaceae bacterium
GCCGCGTCGGGCGACTGGGTGCGGCTCGGAGACGCGGTCCGCACCAGCGATGCTTATGCGTCCAGCCATGGCGGCCAGGCACCGATCCTCGTCTTCGTGGATGCGACCGGGGCGTTCCACAACGACACCGAATGCGTGAACGGTCCGCAAGGCAGTGTCGAGGACTATCTGGTCAAGGACGTGCCACGATTCATCAGCACGACTTTCGGCGCATCACGTGATCCGCGCCGGTGGGGTGTAGTGGGGTGGTCGATGGGCGGAACCTGTGCGATCGGCCTGACAGTCGAGCATCCATCAACTTTCGGGCTCTTCGTGGACATCTCCGGTGATCTGGGCCCGAACACCGGGAACAAGGCGCAGACGATCGCCCACCTTTACGGCGGATCGGTTGCCGCGTGGGACGCACATGATCCCTCGACTGTGATGGCTCGGCATGGTCGTTACTCGGGCGTCAGCGGCAGATTCGTGGACGGCAGCCATGAGCATCCCCAAATCGAGGCGGCCCGGCAGTTGGCAAACGCCGCCCAGAAGGTCGACATACCGGCACAGGTAGTGATCCTTCCCGGTGAGCACGTCTGGCAGTTCGGGGCCATCGCCTTCGCCGACAGTTTGCCCTGGCTCTGCGCTCAGCTTGGTCTTTCCGACCGTGGGCCCCGGACGTCGAGGTCCACCACTAGGCCGGATCGACGACCGCCGTCTTCGGTATGACGCCGATCTGTTCGGCGACCTTCGGGGCCAGCAGCACATCCAACTCGAGGCCCTTCATCAGCCAGGACACTCCAAACGCAAGAACTGCGACCGACTCACCGATGATCAGCGAGTAATTCGCGAGCCACCCTGTCGCCTTGGTCATCAGGGCGAAGGCAACGGCCCCGGCGATGAGCAGGGCGCAGGACCAATGGAACCACCGCCAGAACAGCGGTGACCTCCTTGCTCTGTAACCCCATCTCTGCTGGGATCTTCCACCCTCCCGCACCCCGAAGGAGTAGCAGGTGATCGCCAGGGAGGCGATGAATATCCCCGCAAAGACGAAATGGATTGCGGTTACCCGGCCTTCACCGAGTCTCAACTGAAGCGGCGTCGCCGGGCTCTGACTACCTGCCGGCCGGCCAGTGGGGAAGAACGCGACCCCCAAGGCGGCAAGTCCGGCGACACTGCTGAGAAGGTTGTCCGAGATGCGATCGAAAACCCTGTAGGTCATCAGGAACACGGCGACCGCGCACAAGGTCCCGACGAACAGGTCACGCATCCCGGAGTGATAGTAGGCACTCAGCGATCCCCTCGGCAGGATGTCACCCTCGAGAAAGGCAATATCGCCGAGCAGGAGGCCGATCGGCAGCGCGATACCGATGAACCCGATCACCGCTCGCATCAGGAGATAGGACCGTAGATAGGCCAGTTTCTCCTGCTCGGCCGGGCTTGGCCGCGGCGGGCTCTGTGCCTGTGGTTTCCAGAGTTGCATGATTTCTCCCCTGCGTGCCGCCGGCTGAACTCTCATGCGACGCGAAACGCGCCAGGATTAAGAGTTCCTCGGTGTTCCGATCCGGTCAATGGCAAGCCGCACCGGGGATTCTCCGGCTACTTCTTTCCAGCCGACGCGTGGAAGTGGGCGGCGTCGAGAGCCGACTGCAACGATCGGCGGTAGCCGTCCGAGGTGAAGGTGGCACCGGAGACCGTGTCTATCTGCGCGCTCTGGGCCTTGACCGCCTCGCGCCCCAGCTCGGGAAGGGCGAAGGCGCTGATCTCCCTGTCCCTGCCACCCGACGATGGGTAGTCGACAGCCTTCACCGACACGATCCGGCCGGCCTTGATCGTCACACTGACCCGGACGGGACCGTACTGGGTACTCGCCGAGGCGCCGTTCACCGTGATCGTCACAGCGACCTTGGTCTTCTTCCCGGTTGCGGGTTTCGTGCTGACGATGCCGGCCGGGACAGCGGCCGAGGCGGAACTGTCGGTGCGATTCGTACTTGTCGGATACAGGAAGAGGAGGCCGAGAACCGCACCGGTCGCGCCTACCACGACCGCGTTGCGCCGGGCGTGCCGGCCGTGGTCCGCATCCATCACGAACCTGCCTTGTGGGCGGCATCGAGCGCGGATTGCAGGGACTGGCGATAGCCGCCCGAGGTGAAGGTCGCGCCGGAGACGGTGTCTATCTGCGAACTCTGGGCCGCAACCGCCTCCTGGTTCAGCACCGGGATCGCGGAGTCGTTGATCTCCTGCGTCCGCCCGCCACCTTGCGGGTGGTCGACGGCCTGGGCGCGCATGATCCGACCGCCCTGCATCGTGAGTTGCACTCTGACCGGTCCGTAATCCGTGTTGACCAGGTCGCCGTTCACCGTGACGGCCTGCGTCGCGGTCGGCGTCGGTGATGGTGTGGTTCGGCCAGTGGGCTTCTTACGTGACGGCCGAGCAGGTCGGGCCTTCACCGAAGCGGGCTGTTTGACGACCACAGATGGTTCAGGGACTGGCGCGGCGGCAGGCTGAGCGCTTGAACGCAAGCTCAAGCCGACAACGGCGACAGTGGCCAGTGACATCGCCGCGACGACGCTGCCCTTCATCCGGCTGCTCCGATTTCAGTCACCATGAGAACCTCTCCTGATGCAGTTGGTCCGGTGGCACCCCCGCATCGAGAACCGCGGCGCACGCTGCGTCCATCCAGCGGTCAGGGCCGCAGACGAACACGTCGTACTCGGTCAGAGCGGGGACAAGATGTTCAAGGGCCGCCGGATCCGTCCAGTCGGCGGCGCTGTCCGGCAGCCACGAATTGCGGCCCTGGATCCGCCGCCCGGTCAGGTAGTACACGGAGATCCCGCGCCGGCGCGCAAGGTGGTCGAGTTCGTCGCGGAAAACCAGATCCGGCTCGTCGCGAGCCCGATAGATCAGCACGGCATCGCCCGGCAGGTAGTCGAGGTCCTCCAGCAGCGCTCGCAGCGGAGTGATACCGATGCCGCAGGCAAGCATTGCGACCTTCTGGGTGACCCGGTGCTCACCGGTCAGGCGACCGTACGGGCCCTCGATCAGGACCTTGGTGCCTGGCCGCAATCCGGCCAGCCGCCCGCTGCTGTCGCCGACCTCCTTGGCCGTCACCCGGAGCCGGTCCGGCATCGGCGACGCGGACAAGGAGTAGGGGTTACCGCGCGACCAGCCGGGCCCATCGAGGAACCGGAACACGAAGTACTGGCCGGATCGGACCGGGAGTCGGTACAGGCCGCGACCGGTCAGCTGCACGGTCACCACGTCCGAGCTCTCCCGGACCACCGAGCTGACGCTGATGCCGTGTCTGAGCGTGCGCCAGACGGGCAGGCCGAGGCGATAGACCAGGACGGCGCCGAGGGCCAGGGCGTAGGCAGACCACCAGTAAACCCGGGCGAGCGATGAGGTCGCGAAGTCGGACCCGGTCCAGATCTCATGGGGGATCGACAGGCCGACGCCGATGTAGGCATACAGATGCAACAGGTGCCAGGACTCGTACCGCAGCGCGCGGCGGGCGGCTCGAACGGAGGTGACCACGGCAATTGTGAGCGCCAGAGTTCCCGCGACGGCCAGCAGCATCCCGCCGTACGACGTGACGATCGTCCAGGTCTCGCGCACCAGCCCGCTGTGATCGCGCAGGGTGTAGCCGACGAGGATCAGGCCCACGTGCAGTATCAGCAGGTTGAACGAGTAGAAGCCGACCAGCCGGTGCCGCCGGGCCACCTCGTCCTGACCGTAGCTGCGCTCGATCATCGGTACCCGAGCCATCAGGATCACCTGCACGAGCAGCAGATCGGCGCTGACGAGGCCCGAGAGGCGTCCCAGCGAGGTCAGCAGATCACCCGGTGCGCCCACGAGCGACTGAACACCACGACCGGACAGCCAAAGCGCCAACACCACGAGGACGCTGGCCCAGCACGCGATGCCGACGGCGTCGCGCCACCAGCCCGGCGTACGGCGGGTTATGACACGACCGTGGGTGGCGCGCATCGGTCGTGCCGCGTTCAGCGTGGACATTTTCGGCGTGACCCCCAAGCTCCGTCGGGTTCGCTGTCTAGGGCCCCGACGATGCCAGTGGTTTCTTAGCGGTTCCTTGGCCCGGCTGGGACCACTCCGTTCAGGCTGGGCAGCACGAGTTCGAAGGTCGCGCCGGCCAAGCTGTCGGCGAGCCGGAGCTGGCCGCCGTGCCGGTTCGCGACGTCGTGGGTCAGGGCCAGGCCCAGGCCGTAATGCCTGCGGCCCCCGCGGCGGCCGCTGGAGTCGAACCGGCGCAGCACCCGCTGCGCTGCCTCCGGACCGATGCCCGGACCGGTGTCACTCACTGCGAGTATGACGTCACGCTTGTCACGCCTGATGTGGATCCGGACGCTGCCGTCGCGCGGGGTGTGGTCTATCGCGTTGTCGACCAGCGCCAGCACTGCGCGCCGGATCGCGACCCCGGAGCCCAGCACTGTGTAGGGCGGATCGTCTGCCTGCCAGGACAGCGCGACACCTGCGTCGGCGGCGTGGGCTCCGGCACTGTCCACCACGGCCTCGGTCAACTGGCTCAGCTCGACAGGGTCGTGGGTCTCCTCGCTTCGCGGATCGGCCGCCACCAGTAAGTCCTCGACCACTTCGCCCAACCGCTGGGTGTCCTGCACGACGCCGCGTGAGTCCTGCCGGATCTCGGCGCTCAGGTCGCTGCGCTGGAGTGCAAGGTCAAGCACCTGCGCCCTGGTACTGAGCAGTGTCAACGGGGTCCGCAGCTCATGTCCCGCGTCCGCGACGAACGCACGTTGCAGAGCGAGAGCCTGGGCCAATGGCCGAACCGCCCGGCGGCCGAGAACGACCCCGAGCAGAACGGCGAAGAGCAGTCCGAGGGCCGAGGCGAAACCCATCGTCTGCAACAGCCGGGCCCGCTCCTGACGGGCCGTGGTGAGGTCCATCACCACCTGGATCGGCTTGCCATTCAACAGCTCGGTGCCGATCAGAAATTGGTCGCCGTCCTCCTCGTTGAGGGTCGTCAGCCGCGCCTGCGGACCGGCCTCGCTGCGGAGCTGGGCCAACTCGGGCGCCAGCTCGGCGGGCAGACCTGGCGACTCCGCGCCACCCATCACCAGCCAGGTCCCGGGTGGGGGGTCTCCAACGTCGTCGGCCGTGCGAATGGTGGAGCGCACCATGTTGTCCGCCGAGGCCGCCTGTCCGTGCACGACGACGACAGTGACCAGCACGACGAGGAGCAGCATCGCCAGCGCCACCAGACCGGCAGCCTGTACGGCCACCTTGCGCGAGGCGCTGCGGACCATGGCGTCATCGCCGATCGGCCGAGCACTCATGAGTCGCCCAGCCGGTAGCCGAGACCGCGAACCGTGCTGATCACGCTACGTCCGAGTTTCCGGCGGCAGTAGTGGACGTAGGTGTCGACGACGGATTCCGACTCCGCCGCGTCGAAGACCCGGTCGAGCAGGTCGTACCGGCTGAACACGACGCCGGGCCTGGCGGCCAGCAGTGCCAGCAGCGAGGTCTCACGTTCGGACAACTCGATCTGCTCGCCGTCGGTACGTCGTACGGTCCGGGTGGTCAGGTTCAGCGAACCGCCCGGGATGGGCAGCAGGTGAGCGCGGTCCGGATGGCGGCGCAACAGCGCCCGGAGCCGCGCCAGCAGTTCGATCAGCTCGAACGGCTTGGCGAGGTAGTCCTCGGCCCCCGCGTTCAGACCGTCCACCCGGTCCACGGTGCTGCCTCGGGCCGACAGCATCAGTATCGGCGTACTGACGCCGCGGCCCCGCAGCCGGGCGATGAGATCCAGCCCGTCGATCGCGGGCAGCCCGCGGTCGACGATCATCACCTCGAACGAGCGGGTCAGAGCGAGGTGCAGGCCGCGGTGGCCGTCGCCGACTCGGGTGACGGCATAGCCCTCGTCGCTGAGGACGCGGTCGAGGAGAACCGCCAGGTCCTCATCGTCCTCGACCAGGAGCAGCTCAACCCCCGTCACCTCCGCACCCTTCCGTCGCGGTGGGCCCATCCGCCGGTCGGGCTCAGAGTTCCGTCCGCAAGGACACCGAGGCCTTCGTAGCCGGGGACCGCGGAGACGACCGCGGCCCAGCGATCACCGGCCACGAAGGCAGCCGTCGCGAGGATGTCCGCAGTCTCCAGTGAGGGGCCACGCACGGTTACAGACAGCCACCGGCTGGTAGCTGATCCGCCGGTCCGGGGATCGTACAGATGAGCGCCTCGCGCCGCGGTACCGCTTGTCGCCACAGCGCCTCCAGCACACGCGACGGCCGACACGACCCGGCCGGGATCGCGGGGGTCCTGGATGCCGACCGTGAAGGATCTGCCACTCGGGCACAGCACTGCGACGTCGCCGCCGGCGTTGAGACACCAGTCCACCTCCCCGACGTCAGCCAGGTGGCGGCTCGCGCGTTCGGCGGCCCAACCCTTCACCAGACCGGACGGGTCCCAGGTTCCATCCGGCCGGACCGGGTCGAAGAGGCCTGCTGTCGCATCCCGCGCCCGCACGCAGCGATCCGCGACATCCTGAACGATCGGATCGAGATCGCTCCAGCTGAGCTCGCCGCGAGCCAGCCGGCTGACGACACTGTCCGGTTTGTACGGCGAGAAGGTCCGGTCGACCTCGTGGAGTTCCGTGAAGACGGACCGAACCGCGGTATCGGCTTCGGCGGACTGCGCCTCAGCTCCGCGGGCCAACACGCTGACCGGCAGTCCCATCACCTGCTCGACCCAGCTCCTTCTGTCTGTGAACGACACAGGCACACCGTACGTCGGCCTGACACCTTCCACCGAGGATCACGAAGAGTAATTCGGCTCTAACCACTAGCGCAAAAGGTCACGGAGAGTCAGACTGTCCCCCGGGGAAAGTCTGCGGGGGCGCAGACCATATTTAACGGTGCGGGCGTCGGGCCTAGCCGTGCAGTGCCTGGGGGCCAGATGACGCAAATTCTTGTAGTGGACGACGAGCCAGAACTGGTGCGCTTCGTGCGACGCGCGCTCGAAGCGGAGGGGTATCAGGTAATCACGGCCACTGACGGTGCCGACGGTCTGCGCCTGGCGCTGACCAGAATGCCCGACCTGATGGTGCTGGATCTGCGGATGCCGGGGGTGGACGGTGAAGCGGTGCTTGCCGGCGTGCTGGCCCGCAGTCCCGGTACGCGGGTCCTGGTGCTCTCGGCGGCGGCGGACGTGGAGGCAAGGGTCCGCTGCCTGGAGCAGGGCGCGGTCGACTTCCTCGCCAAACCGTTCGCCATCCGCGAGTTGCTGGTGCGGGTCCGGTCCAGGCTCCGTACCCCGACCGACAGAGGACCGGACGAGTATCTGCTCCGGGCCGGTCAGATCACCCTCGATGTCCGGGGACGCCGGCTTCGCGTGCACGGGCGGGAGGCAGCCTTGTCGGAACGAGAATTCCTGCTGATGCAGCACTTCATGCGCAACCCGGGATCGGTCTGCTCCCGCAGCGAACTGCTGTCGGCGGTCTGGGGTTACAACTTCGACCCGGCCACCAATGTGGTCGATGTCTGTGTACGCCGGTTGCGCGCGAAGGTGAGCCGCGATGTGATCCAGACAGTGCGCAATGTCGGTTATCAACTTCAGAGCGCGTGACCGCGGCGCCGGAACCGGTCAGGAGGCGCATCGACTCCCCAGGAGCAAGGCCCGGCCAGGGGCAGACCCCCTGACCGACGGCCTGCTCGCGGTGTTCGTTGTGGCCATGCTGGTCGCGATGAACGTGATGCTGGAACAGGAAGTGCTGCCCTACCACTTCCTGTTCCTCGGTCTCACCCTGGTGTACGGCTTCCGGGTCTGGCCGCTGGGAATCACTCTCGTGGTCACCTCCGTGATCACGCTTGCGACCGGCTGGATCCTGGTCAGCCATCAACTGGCCGACGGCGGCAACCGCGCGGAGTGGGCCGAGATCCCGTTGATGCCACTGCTGTTCCTCGCGATGGTCTGGCATGCCCGTCGCAGGGTCGCCGCGCTGCAGCAGGTCGAGGTGATGGCCGAGGAACGCCATGCCGTCTTCGAGCGTGAGCGGGAATTCTTCCGCGACGCGTCGCACGCGATGCGTACGCCGGTCACCATCGCGCGGGGGCACCTCGAACTGCTGGACGTGGCGGTGACCGAGCCGGAGTCCAGGGAGGACCTGGCGATCGCGCTGCGGCAGATCGACCGGCTGGCGGCACTGTCCACCCGGCTGCTGGCGCTGGCCAAGCTGGACTCCGGGCAGGCCATCCGGCACCAGTCGGTCGACCTCGGCCGGTTCCTCGAAGACGTCGGCCGGAACTGGGTTGACGGTGCCGATCGGGACTGGGTGATCGACCCGCCGGCACCGATGCCGGTCCAGGCGGACCCGGAGTGGCTCGAACTCGCGCTGGACGCGTTGATCGAGAACGCGGTGCACTTCACCGGGCCTGGCGATCGGATCCGCTTGTCCTGCAGGGTTTCCGGGAGGTGGTACGTCATCGGTGTCGCCGACTCCGGTCCTGGTATCGCGGCCGAGGACGTCTCACATGTCTTCGAGCGTTTCTGGCACCGGCGTCCGCCGGTCGCGCCGATGGGGAGCGGCCTCGGCCTGCCCATGGCGCTCGCCACCGTCCAGGCCCATGGCGGCGAGATCACCGCAGCCCGGTCCGAGGACGGCGGCGCCCTGTTCGAACTCACCCTGCCGCGGGAGCCTACTGATCCCTTGGAGCATTCGTCCCCCGGGCCGCCGCAACACGTGACGTCCCGGTGACGGTGCCGTCATCTTCTTCGTCGAATCGTTCGGCCCCCGCAGACTTAGTGGTGTCCCGATGTGCCGGGACACCGCGGGCGGATGTTCGAGTACGACCCCCCAACATCCGTCCGCGGCTCCGGCGAGACAGCCCGGCCACCCACCAACCAGCTCCGGTCAGGCTGGTCACCGCCAGCCAGAGCACCAGCAACTGGTTCTTGATCGGCTTGGTCGATACCAGGGTCGAGCGGGTTGCCGCAGGCCCACCCGCGACGGCCCAGCGATAGGTGTGGGTCGCATCGGACAGACCGGGACGGTGCACGGTCACGACGATCCGCGCCGCCCCGCTGCTGTTGAGGACCACCGGCGCCGACCACCGACCGTCAGCGAGTCGTTGGGCGGCCACTGCGGCAGAGCTGGTGCCGTCGGCGTCCAGGACGCCGACCGTAACGCCGCGGATCGGCGCCGGCGCCGGCCGACGCGTGTCGAAGACGTCGACCAGTACGAGGTTCTGGCCGGGCAGATTGGGACGGACGGCGAAGGCCTGCTGCAGGTCGGCGACTCTGGAGTCCTGGATCGGCACGACCTTTGCCTGCGGGTCCTGGACCAATTGCGGCTCGAGAGCCGGCTGCCCACTGGTGATGACTGCAGACAACCCGAGCACCAGCAGTGCCAGCGCTGCCTCAACGACCACCGTCCGGCTCCGCCAAGCCCTACCTGTAGTACGCCGTACGCGTGCGTGGTTGAGCAAGCCCAGAACGCCGATGACGGCCACCACGGCGACCTTCAACAGCAAGGTACGACCGTAGAAGGTGACCAGTGCGGCATCGACCGAGCCCACGACGCTACTGGTCAGGTACACGCCTGTGACGATCACCGCACTAATGAAGGCGGCCGCAGGTAGCCCGAAGGCTCTCATCACAGCCAGCGCGTCCGGAAGTCTCTCGCGGGTTCCTCGAGCAGCCGGCACGACGAACAGGAGCCCGAAGAACAGCGCGCCCGCCCAGGTCCCGGCCGAGACGACATGGAGTGCGTCAGCGGCGACCCTGGTCAGTGACAACGTCTGTCCGGCACCCGAGTGGCCCAGCAGGGCACTGCCGACGCCTACCAAGCCGGCACCGACCACGATTCCGGTTGCTCGCACACGAGAGGGCCGTAGCAATGCCGCGACCAGCAGCAGGAGGAACCCGAGTTCACGGAGGCCCCAACGCACGCCGTACGAGCCTCCGAGCAGCTGGGCGAAACCACCGCCGCCGATCTGGTAGATCAGGAGAACCGCAGCCCCTACCAAGCCCGCAGTAGGTCCGATCAGCTCGCCTCGGTGCGTCAGCCGCACCCAGCCGGGCGAGCTCGTGCCTCCACGACGACTGACAAGTCTGCGCATCAGCGCGCCCCCGAGAGACAGCGCGAGTGCCAGGAACACCAACCAGCGCAGGGCTGCCTCGGCCGCTGCCGGCGTTGGCTCGTCCAGTCCCGCGGCAGCGACCTCTTGGCCCACTCCGAACACCAGCACGCCGGCGGTTCGGTGCAGGTCGTCCGCCGACAAGGTCTGCCAGGACAGCCGATAGGCGCCACGAGGGAGACTCGGCAGACTGCCCAGCAGTTGCGACGGTTCCTCGCCGCCCTCCCCCTGGATCCGCAGGTTCGTCACCGGGTAGTGCTGCCCGCCTTCGCCGACCAGGTCGATCTGGGTGGCGGCCAGCACGACCGTCTCGCTGAAGTCCAACCGCAGCTGGGCCGGTGGTGCCGCGAGCGCCGCCCCGTCGGCCGGACTGCTCGAGGTGAGGAAGGCGTGCGCGCTCGCTGCCTGGGGCGACCAGACCGCTACCAACGCGACGAGCAGCAGAACGAATCCGATCCGGCGCAGCGCACTTGCAGGCCGCGACATCAGAGCACAGGCGCGTGCGTAAGGCTGAGCGAGCCCAGCTGGACTGTAGCCATCTCCCCATGCCTCAAGGCGCCCTTGGTGTTCTGATAGACCAAGTAGTAGGTCTGGCCGGGCCGCAGGCTGTGGCCTTGCTTCATCACCGAGACCCGCTTCGTGCCACCGTCCCGGTCCTCGCTCTTCAGCTCCGGCGGATGCTGGACGTCGGCCTGGAACCTGGTCGCCTTCTCACTGTCCAGTACGACGTACGTGAGGGTGATCAGGCCACCGTCGCCGACCACCGCGATCCGGCTGAAGCGCACGCCGAACTCGTTCTCGATCGCCGCACTCTGCGGGAACTTGTCCGCACGCGACGAGGACATCTTGGCGATCGCGAAGCCACCGGCCGCGAGCCCGACCGCCAGCACGGCGATCAGGATGACACCGCGCCTGAACCAACGACGACGCGGCGTACTGCTGACTTCACTGACAACTGTGTCCAACATGGCGGTCCCCTCCCAAGGACAGCGCCGGGACCCTGGGCGTCCAGGGCCCCGGCTGTCTACCGCTACGGTTTCGTAGTACTACATGGTGAAACGGGTCGAGGCGAAACTGTCGAAGTACGCCGTCCCGACGGAACTGCTGGTTTTTCCGGCCGACACCCCCAGCCAGGCCGTCTCGATCCGCAAGGCGCTCGAGTTCCCGGTCAGCTGCACCTGGCTGACCCCGTCGATCGACAACCGCAGTGACCCTGCGGTGGCCGAGACCCAGTCGACCAGCAGAGTGTGCGTACCCGCGGCCATGGGGAACCAGGCGCTGGTTACCGGGCCGGTGCTGCGGTTCATGACGACTCGAACCTGGGACGCTCCGGCAAAGAGCCGGTAATCCAGCGAGAAGACCTGCGCGGTCGTGCTCCGGCCCTGCAGCAGGCTCAGCGCGGTGCTGGTGCCTGACGTCAGGGTGTTCCGGTTGAACACGAACCTCGCGTGGTACGACGTCTCCGCTGCCGGCGTGTTGTCGGTCAGGTAGCCGGCGCCGCCGGCGGCCGACAGGGTTACCTGCAGGCCCCGGGTACTGCCCGGCTCGATCGGCGTCGCGAGCTTCGCCGTCGTGGTGGCGGAGACACCACCGGTGGTCGCGCCCCAGAGGCCGAACCCGCCGGACTCGAAGCCGTCGGCGAAGATCTTGTTCGGCCTTGTCACCGACACGGTGGTGTTCACCGGCTTGCTCCAGTTGCCCGCCAGGTCCTGCACCCGCAGGTTGAACACCTGGTTCCCAGGCGTCACCGCCGCGAGCGGAAGCGTCACCTGGACCTTCCCCGCGACCACACTGACCGGCACCGCGGTGCCGCGTCCCACACCTGGATCGGTGCTACCGAGCCAGTACTCGGCCTTCGCGATCAGCGAGGCGTCGGTGACCGGTGCCGTCAAGGTCAGGGTGTCCACGCCGTTGGTCGGGTTCGGCGTGGCCGTCAGCGCCCCAAGCACGGGCGCGGTCTTGTCGACCACCAGGTTCACCGCGAACATCGGTCCCCAGTTGCCGGCCGCATCCTGGCCGCGTACGTACACATGGTGCGTGCCGTCGGCCAAAGCCTTGACCTGCGTGAGCGGAATCAGGCCGTAGAACGCCTCACTGGTGGAATCCAGCTTGCCGTCGACCGGGAGCAGTTGCACCCCGGTGCCGCCGGCAGGGTTGGCCGCCGTCGGGTCGAGGAACGCCTCTGCGTCGGTCAGTTGGCTCTGCACCGCACCGCCGGCATCCTTGTCGGTGATCTGCGCCGAGATCAACAGGTTGCCCGGGTAGCTCTTGTCGCCCAGGACGCCGTTCGTCGGGTTCGGTCCGACGCTGGCTGCGTCGACGGCCGGCCCGGTGACGTCGACCGGGAGCGGGATGTCGAGCGGCGGACCCCACAGCCCCAGCGAGTTCTTGCTGTGCACGAAGACGTGGTGCACCCCCTCCGTAAGGCCTGCGACGACCGTGGCACTCAGGTCCACGTCCTCGGACACCACTGCGGCATTGCGGTTCAGCGTCAGCGGGGTACCCGAGCCGTTCGCGCCCATCATGTCGAGGAAGTACTCGGCGGCGGTGATGACGCCACCCGCATCACTGTCGTCGCCCGTGGCGGAGACACTGACGGCGACCTTGCCGTTGGCCGGGACGTCGGCGATCGAGCCGTTCACCGTCTGCGGACCGGTCTTCGGCAGGTTGAGGATGGCCGAACCGACCACGCCCCAGTTGCCGGCCACATCCAATGCCCGGACGAACACGGTGTGCCGCCCGGCGTCGAGCGCGTCCAGCATCGCGGTGCTGATCGTGCCGGTGGCGCCGGTGACGCTGACGCCGCTGTCGGGCAAGGTCATCGGCGTACCGAAGCCCACTCCGGTGTTGACGGCGTCGTCGATGACGAACTCGGCCTGGCTGAGAGCCGAGCCGCCGGTGGTCGCGTCACTGAGATCCGCGGTCACCGTCACCGGTGCGCGCCCGTCCGACGGGTTCGGCGAGACGCGCACGTGCGTCGACACCGGTCCGACACCGTCGGCGCTGGGCGGTGGCGCGTTCGTGTCCAGGAAGGTCAGCATGCCGCCGAAGGCCACCTGCACCGGGTTAGCCGTCTGCTGACCGTTGTTGTCCAGGTGCCTGGCGGTCTCGTAGAGGGCGAGCTTGGCCTCCGGCCCGGTCGGCATCGTGACGAGCGAGTCCAGCGTCTGGCCCGGATCCACACTCTCCGCCGCGACCGTCGTGGCGTAGTGCGCCGGATGACCGCCCTGGGCGACCTCGACCTGGTCGCCGCCGAGCACACCCATCGGGTGCGTCTGCGAACCAACGTTGACGTAGCGCACCAGCACCTTGTGCCCTTGATCGGTGGAGATCGGGTCACTGGTCGGGTACGGCTTGCCGTTGATCAGCCGGTACTTCGGTGCGAAGTTCCGCAGGTCGAAGGTGGTTGGGTTGGCGTTGAACGCCGGGTCGATCTCGCTCAGCACGACGACCGCGTCATCGTCGTACGCCGTCGCCGGGAAGCCGGCCGGCTGGCTGCCGTACGCCGTCCCGTCGGCCGGCAGCACCACGAAGGCGCCGGCCAGTCCCATTGCTACCTGACGTGCACCACCAGCGGTGTGCCCGGCCTCGTACAGGAAGGTCCCGGGCCGGCCGGCAGTGAAGGTGTAGGTGCGGGTGACCGACTCGACGACCCCCGTCGTGTCCTCGCCACCGGTGGGGCTGGGTTGGCCGGGGAACGCGAGCGACACGCTCTGCCCTGCCAGTTGGTTGTGCAGCGTGACGCTGACCTGGTCGCCCTGGTGGACCACCAGCACCGGCCCCGGCGCGGTGGCTGTGCCGGCCGTTCCCGACCCGGAGAATCCCCAGATCGGCACCGGCGTGCCCAGCACCGCCGCCGTACCGGCCATCGCATAGAGATCACACGCGGCCGTGCCGGCTCCGAACGTGCAGCCGGCCGGCATCAATTTGCCCACGGCAAGAGCAGCCCGAGCCGGCGCCTGGACCGCCGCAGTAGCGGCCGAACGGGTCTCGGCCGACGCGTGGGTGCTCATCGCAACCCCGAGGGCTGCGGTCGCCAAGACCGTGGTGGCGACACGGAATGTCTTCGTCATCGTCCCGGTCCTCACTGGGTCGCACAGCCGTTGGGCGGGTCGATGCGGAAGACCGTCATCATGCCGCCGAAGGCTGCCCCGTAGTTGGTCGCTTGTTCCAGCGCGTGGCTGTGCGCGATGTGGTAGTACTCGCCACATTCGTTGTTCTGCGTCATGTTCGACGGCACGGGGTTCTTGGTGCCGAGGTAGCCGCTCTCTGAGAACCAGGTGTCCGAGCCCTGCAGCAGCTGGTCGGTGATGGCCGGGATCTGGGTCGGGATCGGGTTAGTCGTCGCGTTCCAGTTCTCGGTGTCACGCCAGTCCATCAGGACGTCGACCGTCTGCCCCGGGCCGACGTCGATGTCGTATTTCTGGTACGAGAGATCCTGACCGTCCGGCCCCTGCAGAGGATGGCCGTCCCGGTTGATCACGCGCTCATCGCTGCCGTGCGGGTGGAAGGGAAAGTTCACGCTGCCCGCGTTCAGATAGCGGATGGTGGCCGGCAGCGGGTTCGTCGCCGCGTCGTACGGCTTGATGTGCACGAGGGCGCCGTAGGGCTGGGTCGGCAACCAGGGCGCGTTGTTCGGCGCGAGAGTGTCGGGCATGCTCCGCCCGTTGATCATGAAGTAGCGGGACTTGGAACCGGCCAGGTTGATCGGCTGGTTGCGTTCCACCGCCAGGTGCACGTCCGGGTCGATCTCCGACAGCAGGAAGACATACTCCTTCCCGGTGGTGAAGGCCGAGTCGGTCCGGTTGTTCACCTGGTTCGGATGACCAGCCGGGCGGACCACCAATGCGCCGTACAAGCCCATCTGGAGCTGCTTGTCGACGTCG
This sequence comes from Kribbellaceae bacterium, assembly GCA_033851195.1. Taxonomy (GTDB): domain Bacteria; phylum Actinomycetota; class Actinomycetes; order Propionibacteriales; family Kribbellaceae; genus Kribbella. The sequence continues at coordinate 14,972 of JAWWOY010000441.1, forward strand.
GTGCCGCTTTCGTAGAGATAGGTGCCAGGGCTGCCCGCGGTGAAGGTGTAGGTGACCGAGCCGTCAGAAGCGGCCGCGGGCTGGACCAGCGAGGTCAGCGAGCCACCGGAGTCGAACTGCGGCTGGGCCGGGTTGCCGTTCGCCTTCACTCCCTTCTGGCCGGGAAAGACGATGGAGGTTGCTTCCGGCAACTGGTTGTGCAAGACGACGGTGACTGCCTTGCCGGACTCCACACACAACGTCGGGCCGGGCAGCTGGAAGCTGCGTTTGCTGTTGCCGTAGCTCCACATCAGGATCGAGTTACCGTCCGGGGTGGACACATAGCCGTCACTCGCGGTCAGCGAGAACGTCTGGTTCGGGTCGGTGTCGCAGAGCAAGCCTTCCGACATGGCCGCGGCGGACGCCTGCGACCAGATCACCGCGGGTGTGGCCACCAGCACACTGACCGTTGCCAGCGCGAGCAGCCGTCGTCGGATCGAGAGTCGTTTCATCGGATCATCGCCCCCGTCACGCGTTCGCCGTGGTCTGTGCCGGATAGGTGCTGGGCGGTCCGACGATGATCTTCGTCATCATGCCGCCGTAGCCGGGACCGCCCCCGTTCTCCAGGTAGGAGTACTTGCGGTCGTAGAGCAGGTATTCGCCCGGATCGGGTGCGACGAAGATGGCATCG
>JAWWOY010000445.1:0-3383 GCA_033851195.1 Kribbellaceae bacterium
CCCGTGCTCTTCGGCGCCGGTCTCCGGTAGTACGGCTCGGCCAGCAACCGCTTGAACAGGCCCGGGTGGATCTGCCCCCGGCCGGCCATCACGCCGTCGGCATCGAAGGTCAACCGCCCACCGGTCACCTCCCGCACCACCGCATCGGCCAGCGCATTCGCCGGTCCCGTGTCGAAGGCGATCGGGTCCGCGGAGCCCGGGATCACCGTGATGTTGGCGATGCCGCCCAGGTTGAGCGCCACCGGCGTACCAGGACGGCCGCGTAGCCAGAGCGCGTCGACGATGCTGACCAGTGGTGCCCCCTGGCCACCCGCGGCGACATCCCGCGACCTCAGGTCCGACACCACCGGCGTACCGGTCGCTTCCGCGATCCAGGCGGCCTCGCCGAGCTGGAGCGTGCCGCGGACCTGCCGGCCGTCCACCCAGTGGTAGACCGTCTGGCCGTGCGACACGATCAGGTCCGCCTGACCGTCGCACAACTGCTCGACCGCCTGCTCGGCCACTGCGGCGAAGGCCTGACCGATCCCGGTGTCCAGCCGGCAGACCTGCTCCATCGTTGTACTTGCCGGCGGCAACGAACCGGCGATCCCGGCGCGGAGGGACTCCGGGTACGGGCGGCTCAGCAGGCCGAGCGGCGACAACACGATCGTGTCTCCCTCGATCCGCAGATCCGCGGCGGCGGCGTCGATCGCGTCGTACGAGGTGCCTGACATCAGGCCGATGACTCGCATGTCCGTCCTAACTCGGTCCGGCCCCCGAAGCCTCCGTCCGGTCCATCCTGGTCCATCAGTTGTCCCCCGCGGGCGAGTGCCACCTGGCGGGCAACCTTACCGGCGGGGGCGGTGTCATAGCCGGTACCGAGGGAGATGGGAGGTCGGATGGTCACCCGTGGTGACGACTTCGACGAATTCGTGCGGGGCACCTCGACGAGGCTGTTACGTACTGCAGTGCTGCTCACCGGCGACAGACCGGCGGCGGAGGACTTGGTCCAGGAGGTCTATGAACGGGTCTACGTCCGCTGGCGCTGGATCCGGGGAGCGCCCGAGGCCTATGCCCGGAAAGCTCTGACCAATCTGGTCGCCAACCGGTGGCGCAGCAGGGGCCGCAAGCCCGAGGTCGCGCTGGCCGACAAACATGATGAGCCGACGCCCGACGGCACCGAAGGCTTCGCGGTCCGCGAGCAACTGCTGGCCGCTCTGCAGGAACTACCGCCACGGCAGCGCGCGGTGATCGTGCTGCGCTACTACGAGGACCTGACCGAGGCGCAGACGGCGGACACGCTCGGCTGCTCCGTCGGCACCGTGAAGAGCCAGGCCTCCCGCGCCCTCACCAAGCTCCGCCTGACCACCGAACCCGCCATCCTGGAAGGACTGCGATGATAGAGACCGAACTCCAGCAGCGTCTGATCACTAGCGTCGAAGCGGTCGACGCCCCCTCCGACCTGGTGTACCGCGCCCGGCAGGGCGGCGCCAAACGGCTACGCCGGCGGCGGTTCACCGCAGTCGCCGCGGTGACGGTGTCCATCGCGGCCGTCTCCGGAGTGGCGGTCGCCGGACAGGACCTGCTTCCGTGGCGAAACGACCAGGTGGCGACCGCGGGCGTTCCAGGTCCTGGTGATCCGTACGGCTTCCTGATGAATCGCCCGACCCAGGGCAACCTGGCGGGCGACCAGTCCTACCTGGATCAGGTCGTCTCGACCTGGGAGAAGAGCCACGCGAAGTCGGCCAACCAGAAGCGCGGCATCTTCGACGACCTGCGGGGCAAGCCCAAGGTCGCCTGGGCCGGCCAGACACCAGGCGGCAAGGCCGCGATCATCGTCCAGCAGTCCTTCCTGCACAACCACGGATCCATCCAACTGGACCTTCAGGGCCTGTACACCCTGATCGGCTTCGTCGGTGAAGGTGTCGACGGCAGTCCGACCCTGGTGGCGGACAGCTACCCAGCGCCCGGCCACGGCCTTTACACCGGGTTCGTGACCGGTACGACGAAGAAGGCGCTGGTGGTCATCGACACCGGGCAGAAGATGGGCTGGTCCCGGGCCCGGGTCTACGCGGACGACGGCTCGAGTCGGCAGGACTACACGGTCTTGAAGTTCGATGACGGCGTTAGCATCGTCCCCGTGCCGGCTGGTACTGAGCTGAGTGCGATCCGGATCAGCTCACTGCCGGTTGTCGGGTTTCCGGACCGATTCGTGCTTGGGGTTCCCTGGCCTGGAGGTGAGAACCCACCGGATCCGCGGATGTGGCAGGACGCCGCATCCTGGCCCCTGAACGCCGGCGCGGAGACGTTGCGGAAGTCGGCGGCTGACCTCTTTAATGGCACGCTGGAGAAGGTGTCCGACCCTCAGGCGTTCGGCGGCGGCGGCTCGCAGTGGATCGCCTACGGCAAGACGGCCGACGGTTCCCAGCTGGCCGTCGGCGAATTCGTTCTGGAGGCCGACCCGACCCGGGTCTACGCGGTGCTGAAGAACCGTGCGGGGAAGACGGCAGTGGTGCCTGGTGGCATCCCCGACAAGACGGCATCCCTGCCCGTCTCGATCCGACTGCCCAACGGCCAGGGCTGGGCCGTCGCCAACAAGGGGGCGCAGTTGAGCTATCGCTTCGACGGCGGCAACTGGAGCCAGCCGCACGCGAACGCTGTCCTGGTACCCGACGGCACCAACGCCGAGGTCAAGGTCAGCATCGGCGGCGCGGCAAAGACCGTGCAACTGCACTGACCAACCACCAGGCCGATCAGAAGCCGATCAGCAGGCCCCGCCCGACGCCCGGGCGGTGCCTGCTGATCGTCGACGTGGTCCGACCGTAGTTACAGCTCGTACTCCCAGCCGGCCTGCCATTCGAACGGCGCGTCCACCAGGTCTTCCAACGGAGTACCGCCATCCAGCAGGTGCTTGAGAGCCCACCGGTTTGCCGAATGCGCGACCACCAGCACCTTGCGCCCGTCGTACTGGCTTCGCACCTCTGCCAGGAACTCTCGGGTCTGCTCGAGCACGTCGCGATAGCTCTGCCCGCCGGGGAACGGGCGGTCGACGTACTGCCTCCGCGGAGCCAGCGAGTCGACCGGGGCGCCATTGAGCTCGCCGTAGTCGCACTCGCGCAGCCGTCGGTCTTCGAGCCGTGGGATATCCCTGCCGGCGAAGGCGATCTCGACGGTCTCGACCGCCCGGCGCAGATCGGAGCTGAAGATCACGTCCACGTCGCTGCGCCGCGCGCCCAGTTCCAGCGAAAGCCGCCGGCCGTCCTCGGACAGCTCGCCCGGCAACCAGCCCGTAGCGACGCCGCGCTCGTTGTCGACAGTGATCGAGTGGGTCTCGTAGATGAGGTGAACAGTCACCCGCCCAGCCTCCCCGACGTACCTCACAGCGAATCCTCTTTGCCTTCGTT